>NZ_JACBZD010000001.1:162500-395000 GCF_013407765.1 Allostreptomyces psammosilenae | reverse complement strand
CGGCGATCCGGCGGATCAGGTCCAGTCCGGCCGTGATGTTGCCCCACTGGTCGCTGCCGCCGATCTGCAGGGTGCAGCCGTGCCGGCGGTACAGCTCCAGGTAGTCCATGGACTGGAGCAGCACGTAGCTGAACTCGGTGTAGCTGATCCCGCCGCCCTCCAGGCGGGAGCGCACGGTGTCGCGGGCCAACATCTGGTTGACGCTGAAGTGCTTGCCGACGTCCCGCAGGAACTCCAGGACCGACAGGCCGGAGGTCCACTCGGCGTTGTTCACCAGCAGCCCGTCGGTGGGGGCCGGCGAGGCCGCGGCCGGGTCGCCGAAGTCCAGGAAGGCCGAGAGCTGGCGGCGCAGCGCCTCGGTCCAGCTCTCCACGATCGCCTGCTCGTTCATCCGGCGCTCGCCGGTCGGCTTGGGGTCGCCGATGAGCCCGGTGGCGCCGCCGACCAGGGCGATCGGACGGTTGCCGGCCAGCTGGAAGCGGCGCAGGGTGAGCACCTGGGTGAGGTGGCCGACGTGCAGGCTGCCCGCGGTCGGGTCGAAGCCGCAATAGACCGTGACGGGGCCGCTCTCGAACGCCCTGCGCAAAGCGTCCTCGTCGGTGGTCTGGGCGAGCAGCCCGCGCCACCGCAGCTCTTCGACGATGTCCGTCACGGTGTCTCGTTCCTCCTCGTGATCGCGCGGGCCCCGACTGAGCTCGCGCGAGGGTTCAGCTTGCCGCAAAGGTTCGGGGCGGTGCCAACCGGTTCCGTCGTGTGGTCGCCGGTCACCGTGGTCGCGCGCCGCCCGCCGGGCCGTTCGGCGCGTCGCCGGCGGGGCGGGCGCGGCGGCGGGGCACGTGGGCGCGGTAGGGGCTGACCGTTGGATCGCCCTCGATGTAGAAGCGCCACGGCGTGTCGGCGCCGGCGCCGCCCACCCCGGTGCGCGGGCCGCACCCGATCAGGTCGGGGGCGGGCGGGGTGCCGTGCAGGATCCGCATCGGGGCGTCGTCCCCGGGGGCGCACAGGTCGGCCGCGTCGTGGGTGAGGTCCAGGCCGAGGGCGGAGGCCAGCCGCGCCGGGCCGCGGGCGTACTCGACGCCACGGCGGGCGGTGGCGCGGCGCCGGGCGACGATCTCGTGGCCGGTGAGGACCTCGCCGCCGCGCAGCAGCACCCCGGAGGCGGTGCCGTCCGGGCTGCACACCACGTTGGCGCAGTAGTGCATCCCGTAGGTGAAGTAGACGTAGAGGTGGCCGGGCGGGCCGAACATCGACGCGTTGCGCGCGGTGCGGCCGTTGCGGGCGTGCGAGCCGGGGTCGTTGGCGCCGAAGTAGGCCTCGACCTCGGTCAGGCGGAGTTCGACGGTGCCCTCGCCGGTGTCCACGGCGAGGACGCGGCCGAGCAGGTCGGGCGCCACCTCGGGGGCGTCGCGGAGGAAGAAGGAGCGGTCCAGCCGGGAGCGGGCGGTTCCGGTCGGATCGGCCACGGCCTCGGTCGGGTGTTCGGCCGGGCGCGGCGGGTGGGTCATCTGCGCTCCTGGTGTCGTCCGGGCGGTGCGGGGTGTGCGGCGCGTCCCGCCGCAGGTGGATGGGGGTGGTGGTCGGGACGCCCCGGGCGCGTGGGCGCCCTCCCCGGCGAGGCTACCTCCGCGCGGCCGGGGCCTTCCCCGGGCGGGCGTGGTGCCCGGGGCGGGGCCGTGCGGCGGCGGGCCCCCGGCGGCCCGGAGGGGGCCGGTAGGCTCGCCGCGGGCCGGTCGGCCGTCCCGGGGGGCGTGAGGACCGTCTCACCGATCGGGCCCGGCCGGGGAGCCGCGGCCCCCTCCCGAGGACGGGAGGGGGAGACGAATACGGAGGACACGGATGCCGTTCAAGAAGCTGCTGGCGAGTCTGGGTTCCGGCGGCGCGTCGGTGGACACGGTGCTCGCCAACCCGAACGTCTACCCCGGGGGCGTCCTGGAGGGGGAGGTGCGGCTGGAGGGCGGCACGGTCGACCAGGAGATCGAGTCGCTGAGCCTGGCCCTCCAGGCCCTGGTGGAGGTGGAGACCGAGGAGGGCGAGTACCGGGAGAACGTGGAGTTCCACACCGAGGTCGTCGCCGGCTCGACCACGGTCGCGGCCGGTGCCCGGCACACGGTGCCGTTCTCCCTCCAGGTGCCCTGGGAGACGCCGATCACCTCGGTGTTCGGGCAGACCCTGACCGGCATGCAGCTGGGTGTGAAGACGACCCTGGCGATCGCCCGGGCGGTGGACTCGGGGGACGTGGATCCGGTGGCGGTGCACGCGTTGCCGTCCCAGCAGGCGGTGCTGGACGGGTTCTCCCGGCTGGGGTTCGGCTTCCGTTCCGCGGACTGCGAGCGCGGCCACATCCGAGGCACCCAGCAGCGGCTGCCCTTCTACCAGGAGATCGAGTTCGGTGTGCCGGAGCGCTGGCGCCGCGCGCTGAACCAGGTGGAGGTCTCGTTCGTCGCCGGGCCGGGGGAACTGGAGGTCGTGCTGGAGATGGACAAGCGCGGCGGGCTGTTCACCGAGGGTTCGGACACCTACCGGCTGTTCCGGGTGGACCACGCGACCGCCGAGCAGACCGACTGGGCGGACTACCTCACCCAGTGGTTCGACGAGGTGGGCCGCAAGCGCGGCTGGGCGTAGGCCCGTCCGCGCGGGTGTCGCCCCTTCCGCCCGCGGGCGCCGGCCCTATCCTGGGCCGGTGCGCCGGGAGCGCGCTCCCGGCGGGCTGACCGACCGTCCACGAGACGGCCCGTCCGGCCGTCTCCCCACCGGAGGACTCCCCGTGTCCGACGCCACCAGGCCGCCGCTGCCGTACGACTACCTGCCGCCGGTTCCCTCGTTCACCGTGACCAGCACGGACGTCGCGGACGGCGCGACGCTGGGCGACGCGCAGGTGTACGCCAAGGGCAACACCTCCCCGCAGCTGAGCTGGTCGGGTTTCCCGCCGGAGACCCGCAGCTTCGTGGTGACGTGCTACGACCCCGACGCCCCGACCGGCAGCGGTTTCTGGCACTGGGTGCTGTTCGACATCCCCGCGTCGGTGACCGAGCTGCCGACCGGCGCGGGCGGTGGTGACTTCGCGGGGCTGCCGGCCGGCGCGGTGCACGCCCGCAACGACTACGGCAGCCGGGACTTCGGCGGCGCCGCGCCGCCGCCCGGGGATCCGGCGCACCGCTACGTCTTCGCGGTGCACGCGGTGGACGTGGAGAAGCTGGGGACGGACGCGGACTCCAGCCCGGCGGTCGTCGGCTTCAACCTGCACTTCCACACGCTCGCCCGGGCCGTGCTGGTCGCCACGTACACGGCGTGACGGTCGCCCGGTCGCGGGCGAGCGGTCGTCAGGGGCCGTTCGACCTGGGGTTCGCCCCGGCGTGGGGCGGCCCCTGACGCGTGCCGGGCGGCTACCGCGGGTGACCGTTCCGCGCCGGGCCGCGGTGGGTTTCCTCGATCGTCGGCCGGGACAGAAATCCGTTGTCGAACCAGTCGTCAGATCGGCACAGTGGATCCGCCCCGGCCGGGTGAGCCGGGCCTGGAGGTGGGCACGGCGTGCGCGAAACCCTGGTCCTGAACGCTACTTACCAACCACTCTCGACGGTTTCCCGGCAGCGCGCGGTGGTCCTGGTGCTCCAGGACAAGGCGGTGGTGGAGCACGCCGACGAGCGGCGGCGGTTCCGCGCCTCGCGGGTGGACGTCCCCACCCCCCGGGTGATCCGGCTGCGGCGGTACGTCAAGGTGCCTTTCCGACAACGGGCGGCCTGGTCCCGCGCCGGGCTGCTCTCCCGCGACCGGCACACCTGCGCCTACTGCGGCCGTCGGGCGACGACGGTGGACCACCTGCTGCCCCGGTCCCGGGGCGGGCAGGACACCTGGCTGAACACGGTGGCGGCCTGCACCACGGACAACCAGCGCAAGGCGGACCGGACGCCGGAGGAGGCGGGCATGCGGCTGCTGCGCGAGCCGTTCGAGCCGTCGCCGAGTCTGGCGCTGGCGCTGGCGCTGGGCTTCGACCCGGACGGCTACCCGGAGTGGCTGCCGAGCGCCGCCTGAAGCCGCGGACCCGACAGCCGCCGAACCGGTGGCCGGGGTGGCCCCACACGGCCGGGGCGCCGGCGCCCGCTCCCCCGGGTCGATCCTCCCCCGGGGCGGGGCGCCGGCGCTCCGGCGTTTCGGCGCTCCGGCGCTCGGGTTCAGAAGGCGGGGAAGGTCACCCCGGTGAGCTTCTCGGAGACCTCCCACAGCCGCCGCGCGGTCTCCCGGTCCCGGGCGGCGGTGGTGGTGCTGACCCAGCCGGGCTCGCCGCGGGCCTCCATGGGGCCGAGCGGCCCGAGGTAGTCCCCGCCGACGACCTGCGGATCGGTGGCCGCCCGCAGCGTGGGCAGCGCGCCGGCCTCGGCGGACTGCGCCCACAGGTAGGAGATCCGGCCGAGCGCGCCGTCGAAGAAACCGCCGCCGGCCATCTGGTGCCCGACGTTCGGGAGGTTGGTGGCGGAGGTGCCGGGGTGGGCGGCGACGGCGGTGAGGTCCACGCCGGCCCGGCGGACCCGGCTGTCCAGCTCGAAGGTGAACAGCAGGTTGGCGAGCTTGGACTGGCCGTAGGCCAGCCACTTGCGGTAGGTGCCCTCGGCGTTGAGGTTGCCGAAGTCGATCCGGCCCCACCGGTGCGCCATGGAGGAGACGGTGACCACCCGCGGCGATTCGGCCGCCAGCAGGGGGCGCATCAGCAGCCCGGTGAGCGCGAAGTGGCCGAGGTGGTTGGTGCCGAACTGCGTCTCGAAGCCGTCCACGGTGCGGTGCAGCGGCACCGCCATCACCCCGGCGTTGTTCACCAGCAGGTGCAGGCGCCCCTCGGTGATCTCGGTGATCTCGTCGGCGGCCTGGCGGACGCTGGCCAGGTCGGCGAGGTCGAGGCGGACCAGCTCCAGGTCCGCCCCGGGGAGCTCGGCGCGCAGGCGCTCCAGCGCGCGCTTGCCCTTCTCCGGGTCCCGGCAGGCGAGCAGCACCCGGGCGCCGTGCCGGGCCAGTTCCCGGGCGGTGGGTGTGCCGATGCCGCTGTTGGCTCCGGTCACCACGGCCGTGCGTCCGGTCAGGTCGGGGATGTTCTGGGCGGTCCACCTGGACCTGGGCATTGCGACTCCTCACGGGAACGGCACCGCCGGCCGGTGGACGGGTCCACCGGCCGGCAGGCTTGACGGAGTGTCAGCTGATCTGAGAGGGATGATGCGCGATGACACCGGTGTGCGGCAAGTGGCTCCGGTGTCGGCCGCCGGTCAGCGGGCCGCGCCGGCGACCGGCTTGTTCGTGCCGGCCGGGACGGCCCGCGCGTCACCCTCCTCGCTGATGCCGAAGCGCTCGTGCAGCCGGCGCAGCGGGCCAGGCGCCCACCAGTTGGCGTTGCCGGCCAGCCGCATGAAGACCGGGACGAGCACGGCGCGGATCAGCGTGGCGTCGACCAGGATCACGATGGCCATGCCGATGCCGAGCATCTGCAGGTACATGATCCCGGAGAACGCGTAGGTGGCGAACGAGGCGGCCAGGATGACCGCGGCGGCGGTGATCAGCGGGCCGCTGCGCTCCAGGCCGTGGGCGACCGCGAGGGAGTTGTCGCCGGTGCGGTCGTACTCCTCCTTGATCCGGGACATCATGAAGACCTCGTAGTCCATCGACAACCCGAAGGCGATGCAGAACATCAGGATCGGGAAGGTGGGTTCGAGGGTGCCGATCGCGGTGAACCCGATGATGTCGGAGAGGTTGCCCTCCTGGAACAGCCAGACCAGGACGCCGAACATCACGGCCATGCTGGTGACGTTGAGCAGGGTCGCCTTCAGCGGCAGCAGCAGGCTGCCGGTCATCAGGAACAGGATGACGAAGGTGACCAGCAGGATCAGCCCGAAGACCAGCGGCACCCGCTCGATCAGCGCGGCGCGGAAGTCGGCGAGCTCCGCCGGGTAGCCGCCGATGTGGATGGTCTCGGCGTCCGGAACGGCGGCGAGCTGGTCCATGAACTCGTTGATGTCACCGCCGAGCGCCTCGTTGGTGGGGATCACCGAGAACCAGGTGTCGCTCTCGCCGGCGAACCGCTCGCTGTCCGGGACGGCCGGCAGGATCCGCTCGCCGCCCCGGTAGCTGCCGGTGAGGGCGTCCACCTGGGCCACGCCGGGCAGGGCGGACAGCTCGGTGGCGGTGGCCTCGATGGTGGCGGTGTTGTCCGCGGTGCCGGGCACGCCCATGGTGACCACCTGGAGGGCGTCCATCTCCTCCTGGGCGAAGTTGTCGCGGATCTGCTGCTGCACCTGGCGGCTGGAGGTCTCCGGCGGCAGCACCCGGTCGTCCGGCAGGCCGAAGTTCAGGCCGAGGGTCGGGGAGCCGAGCACCAGGACGACGGCCAGGGCGGGCACGCCGTAGATCACCGGGCGGCGCATCATCCGCAGCGCCATGCGGTGCCAGCCGCTGCCCTCGCCGGTGCGGGCCGGCTTGCGCCGGGCGGCGCGGTGGCCGAGCCGGGTCAGCGCGGCGGGCAGGATGATCAGCGCCGCGAACACGGAGGTGAGCACCACGCCGACGCCGGCGTAGGCGAAGGAACGCAGGAACGGGAAGGGGAAGAACATCAGGCAGACCAGGGACACCGCCACGGTCAGCGCGCTGAACGCCACGGTGCGGCCGGCGGTGGCCACGGTCTCCTCGATGGACTCGGCGACGCTCCGCCCGCGCTCCAGCTCCTCGCGGAACCGGTTGATGATGAACAGGCAGTAGTCGACGCCGAGGCCGAGGCCCATCACCAGGGTGAGGTTGGCCGCGAAGGTGGAGACGTCCGTGATGTAGGTGACGATCCTCAGCAGGGCGAGGGTGGCCACCACGGAGAACAGGCCCATGCCCAGGGTGAGGGCGGCGACGCGGAAGCGCCGGTAGACCAGGAAGAGGCAGAGCAGCACCAGCGGCGTGACGATCAGCTCCGCGAACAGGAAGTCCTCGCGCGCCTGCTCGGCCGCCTGGCGGAACACCTCGTCGCCGCCGCCGACCGCGACGGAGATCAGCTCGTCCTCGCGGGTGATCTCCGGGGAGATCTCGGCCAGGTTGGTGCGGGCCTCGGTCACGTCGCCGGCGAGCCGGGCGACGATGACGGCCTGCATGCCGTCCTCACCGCGCAGGGCGGGCGAGTTGCCGCGGCCCCAGTAGGAGGCGACCTCGGCCACACCTTCCATGGCGGCCAGTTCCTCGGCGACGGCCTGCCCGGCGGCGGCCACCTCCGGGTCGTCCACGTCTCTGCCCTGTTGGGCGGTCACCAGCACCGCGATGTGCGGCTTACCGGTGTCGAACTCCGAGGCGAGGATGTCGGCCGTCTGGAGGGACTCCGATCCGGGGCTCTCGAAGCGGCTCAGGACGAGTCGGTCCATGGCTCCGGCGCCGACGGCCGCGGCGAGTACCGCGAGGACGACGCTGACCCAGACGAACGTGCGGGAGCGGCGGGCGATTAAGGCGCCGAGGCGGCGCAGGGCGGAGGGACGGACGAGGTCCCCGTGGTGGACGGAGGGGGAGGTCACTGGCACTGCTCAAGCCTTCCGAGGGGTCAACGATGCTTGTCGAGCCAGCCCGCGACGCCGTCGAACAGCATCGGGGCGTTGATGTCGAGGGGCAGGAAGTGGCCGGCGTCGGGGACCGTCAGGTCGGTCACGTCGCCGCTGCTGGTGAAGAGGCCGGGGTAGGACTGCACGCCCTGGCGCAGGACGTCCTTCTCGCCGAAGACGAGGTAGACGGGGACCTCGATGTCGTCGACGAGCTCCAGGTCCTGGAGGATGCCCATGGGCTCGGACACCATGACGCCGCAGGGGTTGCGCGGCTGCAGCGGCTCGATGGCCTCGACCACCCGCGGGTCGGCGTCGGGGCTGAGGCCACCGGCGAGGAAGTCCTCCGGGGTGCCGTCGAAGTACACGTAGCCGGCGGGGTCGCCGGGCTCGTTCTTGGGCTCGCCACCGTTCAGGCAGCGCTCGTAGGCGCCGAGGAAGCGCCGGTTGGTCTCGCCGGTGAGGCCGATGGCGGCCCAGCCGGTGAGGATGATGCCGTCGACGTCGTCGGGGTAGGACACCGCGACGGTCTCCGCGACCAGCGCGCCACTGGAGTGGCCGGCGAGGTAGACGCGTGAGAAGGCGGTCGGCTCGCCGCCGGTGACCGTGTAGTCGCCGGAGCGGAGCTGCTGGACGATCTGGTGGGCGTGCTCGGCGTGCGCGCCGCTGCAGCTGGCGAAGCCGTCCGGGATGTCGCTGGAGCCGTAGCCCAGGCGGTCGATGGTCACCGAGGCGTGGCCGCGGGCGGCGAGCTCCTGGGTGTAGTTGTGGCCGTCGACGCCGAGCCGCCAGATCCACTCACCGGTGTTGGTGCCGTGGACGTAGAGGGTGATCTCGGGGTCGGGCTGCGCCAGCACCTCGGCCGGGGCGGTGAGGTGGCCGCGGATGGTGTACGTCTCGCCGTCGACGGAGCACTGGCTGCGCGTGTTGTTGACGTTGCGCACGGTGAAGGAGACCGGGAGGTCGACGACCTCTCCGTCCGCGGCCGTCGCGGCGCGCTGCGCCACGGTGTTCGCCTGGGCGACGGGCGCGGTGGCCGGCGCGGTGGCCGGCGCGTCCTCGGATGCCACGGTGGGCGCCTGGGACACGGCTATGCCGACCAGCGCGAGGACGCCCGTCACCACCGTCGCCGCTCTCTTGCCGAACATGGGGGGTGGTTCCTCTCTGTGTGCCGGCGGCGGCCCCGCGAGGCCCGGGGGGTGGGCCTCATGGGGGGTGGGGCCGCCGTCGGTGGGAAGCGGTGGAGTGGTGGCCGGTCAGCCGAGTTGGTGGCGGTCCAGCCACGACGCCAGCGCGTCGTGCAGGCGGTCCGGCTCACGGGAGAGGGCCGAGTAGTGGCCGGCGCCCGCGAGGCTGATCAGTTCGGTGTCGTCGGTGCCGGTGAACAGGGCGCGGTGCGAGGGGCCCTCCTGCACGTTCTGGTCCGCGTCGCCGTAGGCGAAGAGCACCGGCACGTCGATCTCGTCGAGGTGCCGCAGGTCCACGGTGCTGGTCTCCAGCTGGGAGGCCATGTCGCCGCAGGGGTGGCGGTTCTGCAGCGGGACGGCGAGGTCGAGCACCACCTGCTCGGTGTCGGCGAAGTTCTCCTGGAGGAACTGGCGCTCGCCGATGTCGAAGTAGCCGTAGCCGTCCGGATCGTCGGCCGCCTCCGCCGGGGAACCACCCTGCATGCAGGCGGACAGCGCGCTGAAGAAGCGGGCGCTGGCCTCGTCGGTGACGCCCTGGTCGGCCCAGTTCATGATCACCAGGCCGTCCACGTCGCCGTAGGAGTAGGCCTCGATCTGGGCGATCTGGGCGCCGTTGTGGTGGCCGGCCAGCACGACCCGGTCGAACGAGGGGACCTGCTCGCCGCCCTCGGCGGTGTAGTCGCCGGAGCGGAGCGCCTGGACGATCTGGTGGGTGATGTCGGCCTGCCCGCCGAGGCAGGACAGCAGGCCGTCGGGGGTGTCGCTGGAGTCGTAGCCCAGGCGGTCGATGGTCACCGAGACGTGGCCGCGCTTGGCCATCTCCTCGGTGAAGTGGTAGCCGGGGACGTCCATGCGCCAGTACCACTCGCCGGTGGACAGGCCGTGCTGGTAGAGCGTCACCGCCTGGCCGGTGTTCTCCAGGGCGGTCGCGGGCCCGGTGAGGTGGCCGCGCACCCGGTAGGTCTGGCCGTCGGTGTTGCACGCCGCCTCGGAGGTGTTGGTGTTGCGCACCTCGAAGGTGATCGGGATGTCGGCGATGTCCGCCTGCCGGAGCCGCTCCGTGGTGACCGCGGGCAGTTCCTCCGTGGAGGGGAGGGACTGCGCGGCGGTCTCGGCCAGGGCGTCGGCCTCGCCGGTGGCGTCGCCCTGGAACAGGCCGGCGTCCTGGCGTCCCGGCACCGCGATCAGGGCGGCGGCGATCAGGATGACGAGAGCCCACCTACTGCGCTTCATGGGGAACCCGCTTCTTGGTTGCGATCTCGTTGGTGGTGGTGGAGTCCTCCGCGCCGGCGGGGACGGTGACCGCCTCGGCGGCGGGCGCCTCGGCCCCGGGCGCCGGGTCCGCCGGGTGGCCGCCGCGGCCGGCGTACTCGTACGAGGGGGTGGTGGAGGCCCGCTCGTGCGGCACCGGTTCGGCCGACTCGCGCAGGCCGAAGCGGTCGTGCAGGCGGCGCAGCGGCGCCGGGGCCCACCAGGTGGCGCGGCCGGTCATCCGCATGACGGCGGGCACCAGCAGGGTGCGCACCACGGTGGCGTCCACCAGGACGGCGAGGGCGACGCCCCAGCCGAGCATCATCGTGTTGGTGATGCGGGAGAAGCCGATGGCGAACAGCACCACGGCCAGGATGATCGCGGCGGCGGTGATGATGCCGGCGGTGCGCTGGAGGCCGACGGAGACCGCGGTGCGGTTGTCGCCGGTGCGGTCGTACTCCTCCTTCATCCGCGACAGCAGGAAGACGCCGTAGTCCATGGACAGGCCGAACGCCATGCAGAACATCAGCACCGGCAGCGAGGTGTCGATGAACCCGGACGGGGTGAAGCCGATCAGGCCGGCGAGGTTGCCGTCCTGGAAGATCCAGACCACGGCGCCGAACATCGCGGTGAGGCTGAGCGCGTTGAGCACGACGGCCTGGATGGGCACCAGCACGCTGCCGGTGAGCAGGAAGACCAGCACCAGGGTGGTCAGCACGATGGCGCCCAGCGCCCAGCCGAGCCGGCTGCCGATCGCCTGCTGGCTGTCCACCAGGGCGGCGGCCTGGCCGGCGACCATGGTGTCGAGCGGGGTGTCCACGTCGCGGATGGCGCGGACGAGGTCCTGGCTCTCCGGGGAGATGTCCTCGATGCCGTCCTCGGGGTGCACCTGGAGGTAGCTGAGGCCGTCGGTCTCGCGGGCGGCGTCCACCGGGGTGCGCGGCTCGGACTGCCGGCCCTCGGCGAAGGTGCCGACGGGGCTCTGCACCTCCTGCACGCCCTCCAGGGCGGAGACCGCGGTGGCGAACTCGACGAGGTCCTCGCGCTCCTCGGCGGTGTCCACGCCGCGGGCCAGGACGTCGATGACGCCGGTGGCGCTGCTGTCGAAGTTGTCGCGGATGATCTGCTGCACGACCCGCGGCTCGGCCTCGGCCGGGAGCTGGCGGTCGTCGGCCATGCCGAACTCCACGCGCAGGAAGGGCAGGCCGAGCAGGACGAGCAGGGCGACCGAGCCCACCGCGAAGATCGGGGCGCGCCGCATCACGGTGCTGGTCAGCCGGACGAAGCCGGAGGGCTTGGCCGTCCCGCCGGCGGCCTTGGCACGGCGGCGGGTCAGCAGCCGGCTGAGGTCGAGGGAGTTGACCCGCTTTCCGAGGACGACCAGCAGCGCCGGGAGCACCAGCAGCGCGGCGGCGGCCGCCAGCAGCACGACGCTGACGCCGGCGTAGGCGAAGGAGCGCAGGAAGTACAGCGGGAACAGCAGCATCGCGGCGAGCGCGACGGAGACCGTCAGGGCGGAGAAGAACACCGTCCGGCCGGCGGTGTTCAGCATGGTGGTGACGGCGGTGCGCGGGTCGGCGCCGAGTTCCAGCTCGTCGCGGAAGCGCCGGACCATCAGCAGCGCGTAGTCGATGGCCAGGCCGAGCCCGAGCGCGGTGGTGAGGTTCTGCGCGAAGACCGAGACGTCGGTGACTCCGGCGATCGCCCACAGCGCCGCGTTGGTGCCGATGATGGCGATGATGCCGACGGCGAGCGGCAGCAGGGCCGCGATCACGCCGCGGAAGACCAGCACCAGGATCAGCAGGGTCAGCGGGAGGGCGATGACCTCCGAGCGGATGAGGTCCTCCTCGATGGTGTCCTCGACCTCGGAGAGGATCGCGGTGACACCGCCGATCTGGACCTCCAGGTCGCCCTGCCGGCCCTGGTAGTCGGGGGCCAGCCGCCGCTGGGCCTCGCCGGCCTCGGCCTCGTTGCCCGTCAGGTGGGCGACGATCAGCGCGTAGCGGCCGTCGGGCGACTTCAGGCTGTCGGCGCCGGTGTGCCAGTAGGAGGTGACGCCGCTGACCGACTCCTCGTAGGCGAGGCGCTCGGCGAGCTGCACGCCCTGCTGGGCGATGGCGCGGTCATCGACGTCGCGGTCGCTGGAGACCATCAGGACGAAGTTGGGACGAGCGTTCGGGAAGTACTCGTCCAGCAACTCGGCCGCGTGGGCGGACTCCGAGTTGGGGTCCTCGGTGCCCTGTCCGGCACGGAGGCGGTCGGTCACCCCGCCGCCGAGCACGGCCGCGATGATGACAAATATCAAGGCCACAAGGAGCAGCGCCCGTGGTCGGCGCGTGGACAACCGGGCCAGCGCGTTCGTCAACGAAAACACCTTTCACGTGACCCGCAAACGGGACGTCCGGGCACGGCGGCATGGGCCGTCTCGGCGGCGGATCCGCCGCCGACACACGCCCGCACACCATAGGCATGCAGAACGATATGGCCTTTATATCATCTGGGATGCATTCCCTGTGGGCGTCCCATGGTCTGCCAGACGGGACAGAATAGACGAAGGCCCGGCCCCGACCCGACGAGGGGTCAGGACCGGGCCCGGAACCCGGCGCTCCGCCAGCTTCCGCCGGCGGGCGGGATGGTGGTCGTCCGGCCGCTAGCCTCCGTAGACCGCGGCGTCCACGCCGCGGGCGGCCGCGTCGCGGGGCAGCAGCGCCAGCCCCTCGCCCACGGCGAGGGCGCGCCCCGCGCTCACCGACGGGGCGTCCTGCGGCAGCAGCGCCACGCTGTCGGCCTGGCCGTCGGTCAGCGCGTAGCCGATCACCTCGGCCGGCTCGCCCGCGGTGGCGTCCGCGACCGCCAGCACGGAGTCCTCGCGCACCGCCACCACGGTCAGCCGGCGGCCCTCCGGCGCCGCCCGGTGCCACAGCACCTGGCCGCTGGCCGCGTCCACGGCGACCAGCTCGGCGGCGCCGGTGCTGGAGGAGAGCGTGGTGGTGACGATGGTGCCGCCGCCGGCGACCACGCTGGGCACCGGGGCCGACAGGCCGTCGTTCACCCGCAGCTCGCCGAAGTCCTGGTCCACGGCCAGCTCGGCGGTGGTCTGGCCCTCGCCGTCGAGGGTCAGGATCGTGCCGTTGCCCTCCGCGGCGCTGTCCACCGGGCGCACCACCACCGGATCGACCGAGAGCACGTCCACCCGCAGCGTGGTGGCCGCCAGCTCCCGGGTCCACACCGTCTCGCCGTTCTCGGCGTTCACCGCCCGCAGCCCCTCCTCGCGGTCCGGGGTGTAGCAGGTGCGCTGGGCGATGATCGCGGTCGCACCGGCCGTCGGGGCGGAGAAGCCGCAGTTGTCGCCGGCCTCGGCCGCCCAGGCGCGCTCGCCGTCGGCCGGCCGGTACCCGGCCATGCCGGCCGGGGTGAGGGCGACGACCAGGCTGTCGTTGGCGGTGACCCGCAGCGGCGCGTCCGCCTCCCCCTCGCCGTCCAGCTCGTGGTTCCAGGCCGCCGTGCCGTCGGCGAGGTTCAGGCCGACCAGCCGGCTGCACCGGTCCTCGCCGGCCTTCCCGTACAGGACGGCTCCGACGCCCTCGCCGGCCGGGGTGGCGGCGGCCGCGCAGGGGACGAGGTCCTCCGCCGGGGGCTCGGCGCTCCAGGCGAGCTCACCGCTGTCCAGCCGGTAGCCGCGGGCGCCGCTGCCGTCGACCCGGACCAGCAGCTCGCCGGTGGTCCAGGCGGCCAGCAGGTCGCCGCCGGCCGCGGAGTCGCCGGCCGGCGGCTCGGTCGCCCACGCCTGCTGCCAGGCCGGCGAACCGGTGCCGGCCTGCTCCCCGCCGCCCTCCTCGCCCCCGCCTCCCGGCCGCCAGACCCACAGGCCCAGGGCGACCAGCACCACCAGCGCGACCGCCCCGGCGATCAGCGGAAGCGGCAGGCGGCGGCCGGAACGCCTCGGGGCCCGCCCCGCGTCGCCGCCGCGGGAACCGGCCGCCCGGGAGGCCCCGCGCTCGCCCTCGCCGGGACGGGCGCCGTCGGCGGGGAAGGAACCGGCCGCGCCGGGCCCGCCGGACGGGTCGGACAGCGGCGGCAGGTCGGTGCGGGTCGCGTCGTCGTCGGCGAGGTGCCCGGCCGCCGCGGAGCCGTCCGCGCCCGGGAACGGCGGCGGATAGCCCTGGGCCGCGCCGTACTCCCCGTACCCCGCCGGCCCGTCGTAGCCGTCCGGACCGTCGTGGTCGTCCGGACCGTCGTAGCCGTCCGGACGGTCGTAGTCGTCCGCGCCGGCGTAGCCCGCGGGGGCCGGGTAGTCGTCGGTCTCCCCGTACGGACGGTAGCCGGCGCCGGCCGGGTAGCCGTCCGCGTCCGCGAAGGCGCCGCCCGAGCCGTACTCCGGGCCGTACGCCGGGTCGTGCTCCTGGTAGGGGCGCTCGGGGTCGGCGTAGCCCACCGCGCCGGGGGCGTAGCGCCCGTCCACCGGGTCGCCGCCGGGGTAGCCGCCGGTGCCGTAGCCGGCCGGCCCGTCCGCCCCCGGGGAGTCGTAGCCGGCCGGCGGGTACGGCGCGGTGGGCGGCTGGTGCAGCGGATCCGGGTAGTCCCGGTGGTCCGCGGCCCAGCTCCCCGCCTCGCCGCTCCCGGGCAGCCCGTCGCCGGGCGGCGGCCCGCCCGGCATCGGGCCGGTCAGCGGGTCGTACCCGGGCTGCCGCTCCGCGCCGTAGCCGCCGGTGGACCACGGGGCGTCGCTGTCCACCCGCTGCTGCCAGGCGGTCTGGTCCTGCCCCGCCTCCTCACCGGGGTGCGGAGGGAAGGGAGGGTACGGACTGGTGCCGTCGTGGCCGCCGTGGCCCTGGCGGCCGTCGTACCCTGCGGAGTCGTTGGGCATGCGGAGGTACCGTCCCCGATCGTGTCGGCGCTGCGTGCCTGGGATCGTAACGGAAAGGTGTCGGCCATTCGGGTGACGGGGGCGGCCCGAGTGGGTATCACCTCCTGTCCCGCCCGGCCGGACCGTGCCCGCCGTCCACCCCTCCCCGGCTCCGCCGCGGCCCGTGGAGCGCTACCCCGGGATCACCATCCAGAGCACCGCGAGCAGCATCAGGGCCGCCACCGGGGCCACCGCCCACAGCGCGTACCGGGCCCCGGCCGCCACGATCGGCGGACGACGGCGCACCGGCAGGGTGTAGGCCGCCACCGGGTGGCGCAGCGCCGTCCCGTCGTGGAACACCTGGACGACGTGGCCGTCCATGACGTGGATCCGGCTGGCCGCCCGCGAGCCCGGGTCACGCACCCGGTAGACGCCCACCGGTCGACCGGTGTGCAGGTCGAGCACGCTGAGCTCCGGCCCGCGGGTCTGGCCGGCCACCTCGGCGAGGACGTACACCCGGTCCTGCCCCCGGGTCAGCGCCAGCAGCCGGCGCGGGCAGGGGTGGGTCCACAGGTGTTCGCCGCTGTCCAGGGAGAACGCCGCCACCTGGTCGCGGAAGCCGTCCCCGGGCCGGCGCACCCGGGTGACCAGGACGTCCTCGGTGACCACGGCGGCCGGGTCGGCCATCGCGCCGAAGTCGCGCGGCGCCAGGTCCAGTTCGCCGGACGGCGCGCTGTAGGGGATGCGCAGCCGGATCCCGCCCTGCCCGTCCAGTACCAGCAACGTGCCGCTGGCCCGCCGGCCGCGCTCGGTGGCGGCCAGCACCAGCGGATCCACCGACAGGCACTCCACCGAGCTCAGCGCACCCCACGGGGGGATGCTCACCGCCCAGCGGACCCGGCCGGTGGCCACGTCCAGCATCCGGGCCTCCGCCTGCCCCTCGTACAGGTGGACGCTGACCGCCCGCTCACCGGAGGCGTAGATCCGCCCGGCGGCGCGGGGGGCGCCGGGCGGCGCGGGCGCGCACCACAGCTCCGCGCCGGTGAGGGCGTCGTGGGCCACCACGGCGTCCGCCGTGTGCAGCAGCACCCGGTCCCCCGCTGCGGCCACCAGGCCGGGCGCCGGCCGCGGCACCAGGGCGGCCAGCCGCGGGTCGGCCGGCAGCGGCCGGGACCAGCGCGGCGCGCCGGTGCGCAGGTCCAGGGCTACGGCGGTGGCCGCGCCGTCCTGGACGTGGATCAGGGCGCCGGTGGCGGCGGCGGTGCTCCGGGCGACCGAGACCACCTCGCCGCGCCCGGGCACCCGGTACTCCCACTGCAGCCGTCCGCTGGGCACGTCGTAGGCGCGCACCAGGTCGAACCGGATGCGCACCAGCAGGCCGTCGGAGAGCCAACTCCCCTCGGCCCGCGCGGAACTGGGCCGGTCGAACTCGGCGCACCACACGGGGGCCAACCGGGCCGGGTGCGGTCTGCGGGGGACCGGTGCGGTCTCGGTCTTGCGCATGTTGGCCGGTCCTCCGTCCCGGATGAACTGGGATCCGCCGCTCACGTCATCAACTGTGGACCACGGTGCGGGACGGGGGGTGGGGCGACGGGGCGGAATCGGGGAAAGTTCGTCGCCCGGTCAGGGGATGTTCATCCACGCCAGGGCCGGCCGGCCCTGGCGCGGCGCGGGGAGTGGCGGTGGGGCGCCCGGAGCGTGGGCCGAGGCCGGCCACAGCGCGGCCAGAGCCGTGCCGGATCAGCCGAGGAGCATGCTGCCCACGGCGGTGAGGCCGACCACGACGATCACGCCGCGCAGCACGGTGGGCGGCAGGCGGCGGCCGACCCGGGATCCGATCTGGCCGCCGAGGGTGGCGCCGACGGCGATCAGCGCGACGGCGGCCCAGTCGAAGTCGGCGACGAACAGGAACACCACCGCCGCCACCGCGTTCACGATCATGGCCAGGACGTTCTTCAGGGCGTTGAGCCGCTGGAGGTCGTCGTCGAGCGCGGTGCCCATCAGGGCGAGCAGGATGATCCCCTGCGCGGCGCCGAAGTAGCCGCCGTAGACGCCGCAGGCGCCCACCCCGAGCGGGAGCAGCCGGCCGCCGTGGTCGGAGGCCGGCCGCGGGTCGCGCCCCTGCCGCAGCGCCTCCTCGCGGGCCGCCTCCCGGCGGGCGGCGAGCCGCCGGGACAGCCGCGGTTGCAGCACCACCAGGACGAGCGCCAGCAGGATCAGCGCGGGGACGATCCGGTCGAACGCCTCCTCGGGGAGCAGCAGCAGCGCGACGGCCCCGGCCGCGCCGCCGAGCAGCGAGGCCACGCCGAACCGGAGGATCCGGCCGCGCTGTCCGGCCAGTTCGCGCCGGTAGCCGATCGCGCCGCTGAGCGAGCCGGGCACCAGGCCGAGGTTGTTGGAGACGTTGGCGACGACGGGCGGTATGCCGACGGCGAGCAGCACCGGGAAGGTGATCAGCGTGCCGGAGCCCACGATGGTGTTGATCGTGCCCGCCCCGACACCGGCGACCAGCACCAGCAGCATCTCCGCCCAGCTCATCCCGCCACCGCTCCCGTTCCGCCTCGTCCGGCACGCCGGCCCCATTCTCACCGTCCCCGCCGGGCGCGGGGCCGGCCCGGGGTGGTGATCACGGTCACGGCGGGTCGGGCCGGGGCGGGTCGGGTCGGGTCGGGGGTGGAACGGCGCCGCGCCGCGGCCCGGGGTGGGGCGCGGCGCGGAGCCGCCCCGGGCGCGGGTCGCGCCCGGTGGCGGCGGGGGGTCGGGGACGGACGGGAGGGGGTCGCCGGCGGGCGAGGGCGGGTCAGTAGCCGCCGCGGGGCGTCCCGCCGCCCTGCGGCGGGTAGTCCCGGCCCTGCGGGTAGTCGCGCCGCACCTGGCGGACCGGGTCGCCGGTGGGCCGGGCGGGCGGCGGGGTCGCGGCCTTGGCGCCGCCTCCGTCGTTCATCCCGGCCAGGCCGCCGATGGCGCCGCCGAGGCCCTCCAGGGCCTTGCCCAGTTCGCTGGGCACGATCCACAGCTTGTTCGCGTCGCCCTCGGCGATCTTCGGCAGCATCTGGAGGTACTGGTAGGCGAGCAGCTTCTGGTCCGGGTCGCCGGCGTGGATGGCGTCGAAGACCCGCTGGATGGCCTGCGCCTCACCGTCCGCGCGCAGCACCGCCGCCTTGGCCTCGCCCTCGGCGGTCAGGATCGCCGCCTGCCGGCTGCCCTCCGCGGTCAGGATCTGGGACTGCTTGGTGCCCTCGGCCTGGAGGATCGCGGCGCGCTTGTCCCGCTCGGCGCGCATCTGCTTCTCCATGGAGTCCTTGATGGAGACCGGCGGGTCGATGGCCTTCAGCTCGACGCGGTTGACGCGGATGCCCCAGCGGCCGGTGGCCTCGTCCAGCACGCCGCGCAGCGCGCTGTTGATCTCCTCGCGGGAGGTGAGGGTGCGCTCCAGGTCCATGCCGCCGATGATGTTGCGCAGCGTGGTGACGGTGAGCTGCTCGATGGCCTGGATGTAGCTGGCGACCTCGTAGGTGGCCGCGCGGGCGTCGGTGACCTGGTAGTAGATGACCGTGTCGATCTCGACCACCAGGTTGTCCTGGGTGATCACCGGCTGCGGGGGGAAGGGGACGACCTGCTCGCGGAGGTCCACCCGGTTGCGGATGGTGTCGATGAACGGCACGACGATGTTCAGGCCCGCGTTGAGGGTGCGGGTGTAACGGCCGAACCGCTCCACGATGGCGGCGCTGGCCTGCGGGATCACCTGGACGGTCCTGATCACCGCGACGAGGACCAGCACGGCGAGCACGATCAGGACGATGATGACTGGTTGCAAGGCAGCTCCCCGTGTGTGACAGGTCGCCGGTCGGGTTCCGACCGGCGCGTGGTGGTGGCGTCGTCCAGCTTTCCAGATGTGCTGTCAACCTCGCCGGGACAGCACCGAAGTCACGGGGGCGCGACGGGGCGCGCGGGGGGTGGCGCGCTCACATGACGATGGCCGTCGCGCCCTTGATCTCCACGACGTCGACGGTCTCCCCCGGTTCGAAGACCTGGCCGGTGTCGAGCGCGCGGGCGCTCCACTCCTCCCCGGCCAGCTTGATCCGTCCGCCGTGGGCGTCGACACGGGAGAGCACGACGGCGTTGGCGCCGCGCAGGGCCTCGATGCCGGTCCGGGCCTCGGGTCGCTCACGGCGCAGGTGCCGCCGGGCGATCGGGCCGACCGTGCCCACCAGGGCGGCGGAGACCACGGCGAACACGCCTATCTGGAGGGCGACGCCGGCGCCCAGGGCGGCCGCGACGGCCGCCGCCACCGCGCCGATGCCGAACATGCCGAACTCGGGCACCGCGGTGAGCACGAGCGGGATGCCCAGGCCCGCGGCCCCGATCAGCCACCACATCCACGCGTCCACGGAACCATCTTAGGTGGGCGGGGCCGTTCCGGGAGGGCGTCCGCGCGCCAAAAACGCCGGGCCGGGCGGCCGAATCGGGCCCCTGCCCCGGCCCGGTGGCCCCGGGGTCCGGTCGGCCGCCCGCTCCGCGCGGCCGCCGGCCCCACGGCGGGTCAGTCGTCGGCCAGCGGCAGGCCGCGCGCCGTCCAGCGGCCCTGCGACCGCTCGACCACCAGCGGCAGGCCGAAGCAGTGCGAGAGGTTGCGGGAGTTCAGCTCCTGCTCGATCGGGCCCGCGGTGAGCACCCGGCCCTGGCGGATCATCAGGACGTGGGTGAAGCCCGGCGGGATCTCCTCGACGTGGTGGGTGACCATGACCATGGCGGGCGCGAGCGGGTCGGCCGCCAGCCTGCCGAGCCGGCGCACCAGGTCCTCCCGGCCGCCGAGGTCGAGGCCGGCCGCCGGCTCGTCCAGCAGCAGCAGCTCCGGGTCGGTCATCAGGGCGCGGGAGATCATGGTGCGCTTGCGCTCGCCCTCGGAGAGCGTGCCGTAGGAGCGGTCCTCCAGGCCGGCCATGCCGAGCCGGTCCAGCAGGTAGTCGGCGCGCGCGGCGTCGGTGGTGTCGTACTTCTCCCGCCAGCGGGCCGTCATGCCGTAGGCGGCGGTCAGCACGGTCTCCCGGGCGGTCTGCCGGCGCGGCATGCGCTCGGCGAGGGCCGCGCTGGCCATGCCGATGCGGGGGCGCAGCTCGAAGACGTCGACGGCGCCGAGCTTCTCTCCGAGCACCGAGACGGTGCCGGTGGTGGGGAACAGGTAGGTGGAGGCGACCTGCATGAGCGTCGTCTTGCCGGCGCCGTTCGGCCCGAGGACGGCCCACCGCTCGCCTTCGGCGACCGCCCAGGAGACCTGGTCCACCAGCCGGCGGCCCGCTCGGACCACGGATACGTCCACCAGCTCCAGAACGTCGCTCATCGCGCGCGTGCCTTCCCGTCTGCCGTTCGGCCGGATCGCGGCCGCCTGAATGAGAGGTCATCGGTCGGCGGACCGAGGCCGCCGCCCCCGAAGGAAAACCTACGCCACCGGTGGGCGGCTGCCGAAGAGGGGCCTCGACCACACCGGGCCCACGCCGGGCGGGCCGCCGGCCCTGCGGCCACCGGTCGTCGCTCCCCACGGGCCGTCCGCCGGGCGTGCGACAGTGGAGCCCATGAGTCACGAACCACGGGCCGGGCGGCTGGTCGCCTGGGGGAACGCACTGCTGGCGGGGGCCACCTCTCCGGACGAGGCCGTCGCGGCGATCACGGGGGGCGACGAGCCGCACCGGGTGGTGGTGGACGAGTCGGTGACCGGTCGGGAGTGGCCGGGCGGCTCGGCGCGGGAGGAGGGGCCGATGGCGCTGTCCATCGCCCTGGGGCGGTTGCGGGCGGCGGGCGTGACCGGGCTGATGCTGGCGCTGCCCTCGCCGGGGCACCCGCTGGGGCTGACCGGGCCGCCGGAGTTCAACCGGCGGGCGCTGGAGGCCGGTCAGGCCGTCCTGGCGGTGGGGGGTCCGGCGGTGGGGCTGGTGCCGGAGGTGACCGTGCACGGTCCCGGCGCGGCGGGCGCCGAGGGGGCCTTCGCGGCGAGCGGCACGGCCGCGGTGCCGGCCGGTCCGGACCGCGCGGTGCGGGTGCTGTGGCGCCTGCTGCCGGTGCGGCCGGGCTTCCCCGCCTCGGTGCCCTCGCTGCGGGAGGCGCAGCGCCGGATCAACGGGGCGCTGCACGAGGCCACCGAGCGGCTCGGGGCGCTTGACGTGGCCTCGGTCGGCGGGGCCGCGGAGGCGGTCGCGGAGCTGCGGGACGCCTTCCGCGGGGTGTCCGGCGCTCCCGGCTACCCGCCGGAGGCGGTGCGGCTGCTGGAGCTGTCGCTGCGCCTGGAGGCGACGGCGGAGCTGGCGCTGCGGGTGGAGTCGGCGGCGGTGAACGCGGCGGAGGCGGCGGAGCGCGAGCGGATCCTGCTGCCGCTGCGGTCGATCGCGCGGGAGGGTCAGGTGGCGGCCTACAACGCCCCGGTGGAGGAGCGGGCCCGGCGGGGCTGAGCGGGCACCGGCCGCGCTGACGGCGACGGGGCCTGGTGGGGAGCGCTCGGCGCTTCCCACCAGGCCCCGTCGCCGTTCGGCCGCCGGGCGGGGGCGTCACACTCCGCCGTAGGAGTGCAGCCCCTCGAAGAAGATGTTGACCAGGTAGTAGTTGAAGACGAAGCAGGCGAAGCCCACCAGCGAGATCACGGCGGCCCGGCGGCCCTTCCAGCCGGCGGTGGCGCGGGCGTGCAGGTAGGCGGCGTAGGCGACCCAGGTGATGAAGGACCAGGTCTCCTTGGGGTCCCAGCCCCAGTAGCGGCCCCAGGCGCTCTCCGCCCAGACGGCGCCCACGACGATGGCGAAGGTCCACAGCGGGAAGATCACCGCGTTGACCCGGTAGGCCGTGCGGTCCAGGGTGGCGGCGGAGGGCAGCCGGTCGAGCAGGCGTCCGCCGCGGCCCAGGGGGGCGCCGGCGGCGGCGCGCCGTTCCCGGGCGTCCTTGAAGAGGTAGAGGACCGAGGCGATGGCGCCGATGTGGAAGGCGGCGAACGAGGCGGTCGCCGAGGCCACGTGGATCCAGATCCAGTAGGAGTCCAGGGCGGGCACCAGCTGGTCGGACTCGGTGTAGAGCACGGTGACCGCGACGCCGAGGGTGGCGATCAGCGGCACCATCACGAAGAGGCCGAGCCAGCGCTGGCGGAACCGGAAGAGCATCACCAGGTAGGCGACGACCAGCATCAGCGCCACGGCCGTGGAGAACTCGTACATGTTGCCCCAGGGGGCGCGCCGCACGGACAGGCCGCGGCTGAGCACCGCGGCGGCGTGCAGGACGAAGCCGAGCAGGGTGAGCGAGACGGCGATCCGCCCGTACCGGTCGGCCTGGGGGTCGCCGCCGGCCACGTCGCCCTGGTCGGCGACGAGGTCGCCGTCCCGGGGGCCGGTCGGGCGGGCGCCGTCCCTGCCGCGGCCGGTGAGGCGCTCGGCGGGGCCGGGCCGTGCCGGGGCGCCGGGGCGGGCGCCCACCCCCGCGCCGACGAGTTCGCGTTCCGGCGCCGGGGCGGTGGTGCGCGCCGAGTGCACGGCCACCCTGCCCCGGCTGCCGAAGGCCCACTCCGCGCAGTAGGCGAAGAACGCCAGCATGTACACGGCGATCGCCGAGTACATGAACAGATTGCTCAGCTGTGCCAGGGTCTCGTTGGCCACCGCTCTCGTTTCCTTCCCATGCCACCGCCGGTGCCGTGGGTCGGGCTGGCGGCCCGCCACCCGACGGCGTCGGCCAGCGTAACGCGGCCGTCCCGCCGTACTTCGCCCGCCCCCCTGATGTCAAGGCGGGATAAACCCGCCCGCCCTCCGTTCCGTGTGGTCACCACGGCGGGGAGGGCGGGCGGGGTGCGGCGGGCGGCGGCGCGGGGTCAGCGCGAGCGCATGACCTCCGGCTCGTGGCGGCGGAGCATCCGCACCACCACGAAGCCGCAGACGGCGGCGATGACCAGGAGCACGGTCACGTCCAGGAACCAGATCCCGGCGCTGTGCTCCCACAGCGGGTCGGGGCCGTTCTCGCTCGGCGGGCGCAGGGCCGACATGTCGATGGTGGCCGACTGCGCGGCGACCGCCCAGCGGGCCGGGGCGAGCCAGGCGAGCTGCTCGATGCCCGGGCGGTCGTGCAGCTCGATGATCACGCCGGCGAAGATCACCTGGACGATCGCCACCAGCACCAGCAGCGGCATGGTGCGCTCGCTGGTCTCCACCAGCGCCGAGATGACCAGGCCGAGCATCATCGAGGTGAACGACAGCAGCACCACGACCAGCAGGATCTCCAGGTAGGGCTGGGACGGCAGCACCAGCCCCTCCTCCGGCATGTCGCGGCCGATCAGGCCGACCACGCCGAGCAGCACCGCCTGCACCGCGGTGATCAGGCCGAGCACCAGCACCTTGGACATCATGTAGGCCGACCGGGACAGGCCGGTGGCGCGTTCCCGCTGGTAGATGACGCGTTCCTTGACCAGTTCGCGTACCGAGTTGGCCGCGCCGGTGAAGCAGGTGCCGATGGCGAGCACCAGCAGCACGTAGATGGCGTCGATGTTGTTCCGGCCCTCGGGCGCCGGGGCCAGGCCGTAGTCGGCGGGGATGGCCAGGCTGAGCACGCCCATCACCAGCGGCAGGGCGACGGTGAGGGCGAGGAACCCGCGGTCGGCGGCGATCACCGCGAAGTAGCGGCGCACCAGGGTGCCCAGCTGGGAGCCCCAGCTCTGCGGCTTGGGCGGCACGACCTGCTGGCCCATGCCGATGCCGTGGTTCTGCGGGGCGACCGACTCCAGGTCGGCCGAGTAGACCTGGTAGTGCTCGGAGCCGCGGTAGCGGCCGGCCCAGTCGTAGTCCGGGTACCTGTCGAAGTCCTGGAAGACGTCGGCCCAGTCGTCGTGCCCGAAGAACGGCAGGGCGTCCTGCGGCGGGCCGAAGTAGGCCACCTTGCCGCCGGGCGCCATCACCAGCAGGTGGTCGCAGATGTCGAGGTTGGCCACCGAGTGGGTCACCACGGCGATGGTGCGGCCGTCGTCGGCCAGCGACCGCAGCATCTCCATGACCTGCTTGTCCAGGCCCGGGTCGAGGCCGGACGTGGGCTCGTCGAGGAAGATCAGCGAGGGCTTGGTGAGCAGCTCCAGGGCCACCGAGACGCGCTTGCGCTGGCCGCCGGAGAGGGCGGTGATCTTGTTGTCGGCGCGGTGGGCCAGGCCCAGCTCGTTGAGGACCTCCTCCACCCGGCGGTTGCGCTCGGCGGCGTCGGTGTCGCCGGGGAAGCGCAGCTTGGCCGCGTAGCGCAGGGCGGTGCGGACGGTCAGCTGGGAGTGCAGGATGTCGTCCTGCGGGACCAGGCCGATGCGGGACCGCAGCTCGGCGTAGTCGCGGTAGAGGTTGCGGCCGTCGTAGAGGACGTCGCCCTGGTCGGCGGGGCGGTTGCCGGTGAGGGCCCGCAGCAGGGTGGACTTGCCGGAGCCCGAGGGGCCGATCACCGCGACCAGGGAGCGCTGCGGAACGCCGAAGGTGACGCCCTCCAGGAGGTTCTTCGGCTGGCCGCGGTGCTTGACGGTGACGGTCAGGCCGCGCGCGCTGAAGCTGACCTCGCCGGTGTCGACGAACTCCTCCAGGCGGTTGCCGACCAGCCGGAAGGAGGAGTGGCCGACGGCCAGGGTGTCGTTGGGCCCGAGCTTCGCCCGCTGGACCGGCTGGCCGTTGACGTAGGTGCCGTTGTGGCTGCCGAGGTCGACGATCTCGTAGCCGTCCGCGAGGGCGCGCAGCTCGGCGTGGTAGCGGGAGACCGACAGGTCGGCGACGACCAGGTCGTTGTCCAGGGCGCGGCCGATCCGGGTGGGCCGGCCACCGGCCAGGTCGCGGATGATCGTCTGCCGGCCGCCGGCGGGGCCGCCCTGGGCGGGGATGCCGCCGCCCGGCCCCTGCGGGTACTGGCCCGGCTGCGGGTACCCGCCCTGCTGCGGGCCGCCCTGGGGGTACGGTGCGCCCTGGGGGTACGCGGTGCCCTGCGGCTGCTGCTGGCCGGGCACCTGGTAGCCGGCCTGCTGCGCCATGGCGGGCGTGCCGTGCAGGGGGGTGCGGCCGGGCTGGTAGTAGGAGGTCTGCGCCCCGTGCAGGTCGGCGCCCGCGCCGGCGCCGCCGCCGGCCGGGGTGGCCGGCTGGGGGGCGCCGTCGGTGAAGCGCAGCCGCGGCCCGTCCTGGGCGTTGCCGAGGCGGACCTCGACGCCGGGCAGGGCCCGCACGTGGGCCTGGCGGGTGCCGCCCTGCCAGATGCCGTTGGTGCTGTTCTGGTCCTGGAGCCACCAGACGCCGCCGTCGTGGGTCAGTGAGGCGTGGTTCCAGGAGATCCGGTCGTCGGTGAGCACCACGTCGGCCTGGGGGTTCCGCCCCAGCCAATATGTTCTGTTCGGGTCAAGTGTCCATGTCTGCCCGTTGATGTCCAGCACCAGTTGCGGCACTTCGCCCTGCCCCACCTCGGTCGTCCCTGCGAGCCCCCCGTGTCGGGGCGTCAAGGGTGGTCGAAACTCGATTGCGCAGACTATTCCAGCAGGCCCGGCCGGAGGTGAAGTCGGGTCGTCGGCGGATCAGCGGGTCTGATACGGGTCTGATACGCGACCGGGACGTAAGTTCGGAACGCGGCCGTCGGGACGGTAGCGTGGGGAACCGTGTCTGCACTCCCCACCGCACCCGCCGCCCCCGCGCCGGCCCCCCGCACCCTTCTGATCAAGGTCTTCGGCAAGGACAGGCCCGGCATCACCGCGGGCCTGTTCGCCACGCTCGCCCCGTACGGGGTGGAGGTCGTCGACATCGAGCAGGTGGTCACCCGCGGGCGCATCGTGCTGTGCGCCCTGGTGACCGCGCCGCGCGACGGCGACGCGGCGGCCGAGGGCGAGCTCCGGGCCACCGTGCACCGGTGGGCGGACCCGCTGGACCTGACCACGGAGATCCTCTCCGGCAGCGGGGACAACTCCCCGCGCGGCTCCGGCCGCTCCCACGTGACCGTGCTCGGACACCCGCTGCGGGCCGAGGCGGTCTCCGCGCTGGCCGCCCGGATCGCGGACGGCGGCGGCAACATCGACCGCATCTTCCGGCTGGCCAAGTACCCGGTGACCGCCGTGGAGCTGGCCGTCTCCGGCATCGACACCGAGGTGCTGCGCCGGGAGCTGGCCGTGCGGGCGGCCTCGCTCGGGGTGGACGTCGCGGTGGTGCCGTCCGGGCTGCACCGGCGGGCCAAGCGCCTGGTGGTGATGGACGTGGACTCCACGCTGATCCAGGACGAGGTCATCGAGCTGTTCGCGGCGCACGCCGGGTGCCTGCCCGAGGTGGCCAGGGTCACCGAGGCGGCGATGCGCGGGGAGCTGGACTTCGCGCAGTCGCTGCGCGCCCGGGTGGCGCTGCTGGAGGGGCTGGACGCCAGCGTGGTGGCCAAGGTCCGCGAGGAGGTGCGGCTCACCCCGGGGGCGCGCACCCTGGTCCGCACCCTCAAGCGGCTGGGCTACCAGGTCGGGATCGTCTCCGGCGGTTTCACCCAGGTCACCGACCACCTGGTGCGGGAGCTGGGACTGGACTTCGCCGCCGCCAACACCCTGGAGGAGGTGGACGGGCGGTTCACCGGCCGGGTGGTCGGGGAGATAGTGGACCGGCCGGGCAAGGCCCGGATGCTCGCCCGCTTCGCCGAGCAGGCCGGGGTGCCGCTGTCGCAGACGGTGGCCATCGGCGACGGCGCCAACGACCTGGACATGCTGGCGGCGGCGGGCCTGGGCGTGGCCTTCAACGCCAAGCCGGTGGTGCGCGAGGCCGCGCACACCGCGGTGAACGTGCCCTTCCTGGACACCGTGCTCTTCCTGCTGGGGATCACCCGCGAGGAGGTCGAGGCGGCCGACACCGCCGAGTGACGCCCGCGCCGGGGCGGCGCTCCCCGGCGGGTCGGCGTGCCCGCGGCGGGCGTGCGGGAGGGACCGACGCCCCTCCCGCACGGCCGCGGACGGGCGTCAGGCGGGCTCGGCCGGGGCGTTCAGGCCGACCAGGGTGGCCGAGTGCGGGGCGAGCGAGGCCCATTCACCGGTGAACGCCAGGATGGCGACGGCGCTGGTCGGGAAGCCGGCCCGGGCGTGCGCCCGCAGCTCCTCGTCGACCTCGTCGCTGAGCAGGGTGGTGACCAGCTCGTGCATGCCGGGGTTGTGGCCGATCAGGGCGAGGCCGCCGACCTCGGGCGGGGTGTCGGCGAGGAGCGCCATCAGATCGGCGAGAGAGGCCTCGTACAGGCGGTCCTCGTAGCGGGTGCGGGGCCGGGTGGGCAGCTCGTGGGCCACCAGCTTCCAGGTCTCCCGGGTGCGCACGGACGAGGAGCACAGGGCGAGGTCGGGGATGATGCCGGTCTCCGCGAGCCAGCGCCCGGCCGCCGTGGCCTCGCGGCGTCCGCGGTCCGCCAACGGGCGCTCGTGGTCGGGCACGGCGGGCCAGTCCGCCTTGGCGTGCCTGAGGACGATGATCCTGCGGGGCGTGTCGACACTCATGAGTGCAGCTTCCCAGAAAACGCGGATCCGTGCCGGTGAACGGCCCGGCCGCGCCCGCGACGCCGCGGGCCGGTGGCGCCGTCCGGTCGCCGTCCCGGCCGGGACGGCGGCCCGGCGCCGGCTCAGCCCACCAGGCGCAGCGCGGCGCGCAGTTCCTCCGGCAGGGCGTCCACCGCGAGGTCCACGGCGGCCTCCCGCAGCCGGTGGGCCAGCTGCAACGGCGCCGGGCCCACCTGCAGGATCGACTGGCCGCCCAGCGCCCCGGGCTCGCCCGTCCCCTCGGCGACGGTGGCGCCCCCGGCCCCGGCCGCGAACAGCACCACCGTGAAGGCGGCCAGCGCCACGCCCACCGGCGCCACCGTGCGGCGCAGCACCGGTCGCCCGCCGCCGGCCCGCTCGCCGCCGACCGGCGGCTCCTCGCCGCCCGGGGCCCCCACACCGCTCGGCCGACCCGCCTGCTCCATCGTCGTTCCCTCCCCCTGCGCCAGCGCCTCGGCTGGACGCCCCTGCCTCGGGCCCGCCGGCGCTCCCGGCGGCGTCCCCCTCCACCGTAGTGGGCCGGCGACCCCGGCACCCTGCGGAAAACCCCCGTATCCACCCTGATGTGTCCCTGGGAATTCCTCGGGTTCCCTGGGAGACGGCCCCCGCACGCGGCCGCGGGCGGCACCCGGAGGGAACCGGGTGCCGCCCGCTGGCGTGGCGGGGGTGCGGTCAGGCACCGACGGCGTGCAGCCCGCCGTCCACGTGGATGATCTCGCCGGTGGTCTTCGGGAACCAGTCGGACAGCAGCGCGACGACGCCGCGGGCGGCCGGCTCCGGGTCGGACAGGTCCCAGCCGAGCGGGGCGCGCTCGTCCCAGACGCCCTCGAACTTGTCGAAGCCCGGGATGGACTTGGCGGCCATGGTCTTCACCGGGCCGGCGGAGATCAGGTTGACCCGGATGTTCTGGTCGCCCAGGTACTTGGCCAGGTAGCGGGAGGTGGCCTCCAGGCCCGCCTTGGCCACGCCCATCCAGTCGTAGCCCGGCCAGGCCACCTGCGCGTCGAAGTCCATGCCCACGATGGAGCCGCCGTCCCGCATCAGCGGCAGGGTGGCCATGGCCAGCGACTTCAGCGAGTAGGCGGAGACGTGGACGGCGGTGGAGACGTCCGCGTACGAGGTGTTGAGGAAGTTGCCGCCGAGGGCGTCCTGCGGGCCGAAGGCGATGGAGTGGACGACGCCGTCCAGGCCGTCCACGTGCTGGCGCACGTTCTCCGCCAGCGAGGCCAGGTGCTCCTCGTTCTGCACGTCCAGCTCGATCACCGGCGCGGGCTTGGGCAGCCGCGCGGCGATGCGGTTGACCAGGCTGACCCGGCCGAAGCCGGTGAGGACGACCTCCGCGCCCTGCTCCTGGGCGAGCTTGGCGACGTGGAAGGCGAAGGAGGAGTCGGTGATGACCCCGGTGACCAGGATGCGCTTGCCGTTGAGGATTCCAGACATTGCCTCAGTGACCCATGCCCAATCCGCCGTCTACGGGAATGACGGCTCCGGTGATGTACGAGGCGTCGTCGGAGCTGAGGAAGCGCACCACCTTGGCGATCTCCTCGGGGTCTCCGATGCGCCCCAGCGGGATGTTGGCGAAAAGTTCCTGCCGGCGCTCCTCGGAGACCGCCAAGGTCATCGCGGTCTCGACCCAGCCCGGGGCGACCACGTTGACGGTGATCCCGCGGGAACCGAGCTCACGGGCCAGGGAGCGGCCGAAGCCGATCAGCCCGGCCTTGGAGGCGGCGTAGTTGACCTGCCCCGCCGAACCCATCATCGCGACGACGGAGGAGATCATCAGGATGCGGCCCTTGCGAGCGCGCAGCATGCCCCGGGTGGCGCGCTTGACGACGCGGAAGGTGCCGGTGAGGTTGGTGTCCACCACGTTCGTGAACTCCTCCTCGGTCATCCGCAGCAGGAGCTGGTCCCCGGTCACTCCCGCGTTGGCCACCAGCACCTCCACGGGGCCGTGGGCGTCCTCGACCTCCTTGAAGGCCGCGTCGACCTGCGCGGCGTCGGTGATGTCGCACTTGACGGCGAAGAGCCCCTCGGGAGCCTCGCCGGAACGGCTGGTGACGGCCACCTTGTCTCCAGCCTCCGCGAAGGCGCGAGCGATGGCCAGGCCAATGCCGCGGTTGCCTCCGGTGACGAGAACCGAGCGGCTCATCGGACCACCTCTTCTCTCCAGGGATATGTCATTCGAGGGGCCGCGGACGGTTCACCGCGGACGTCCCGACCGGTGCGGAACGCCCACGGGAGGTCCCGCACGGGCCTGCGGCGGCCTGCCGGCCGCCGCGCACGTCCAAACACGAACACGAGCGCCGCCGCCGGACCGGGGCCGACCGGGGGGACGGGCGGCGGTCGGCGACGCCATAACGGACAGTATCTTCCTACTGATCGGTAACCGGGATCGTCGCAGTACATCGAGCACCCCACCGACGTTGTGGGGTTCGGACAACGCCCCCGGCCGCCCCCGCGTGCCGCGCCGCCACGCCCGCCCCGCCGCGCGCCGCCCGGCGCCGGGCCGGGCCCCCCGTCATGACCGGGCTATCTTCTGGTGGTGGCGGATGACCTCCTCGATGATGAAGCCGAGGAACTTCTCCGCGAACTCCGGATCGAGCTTGGCGGTGACCGCCAGGTCACGCAGCCGCGCTATCTGCCGGCGCTCCCGCTCCGGATCGGCCGGCGGCAGGGCGTGCTCGGCCTTGAGGTGCCCGACCTCCTGGGTGTGCTTGAACCGCTCGGCGAGCAGGTGCACCAGCGCCGCGTCGATGTTGTCGATGCTGTCCCGCAGCCCCTCCAGCCGCGCGCGCACCGCCGGATCCAGCCCGCTCCCGCCGGGCTGCGTCCCGGCCTCGTCACGGCTCACGGCTTCCTCCGACACTGCGGGCACTCCCGTCCCTCGTCCTCGGTCCCGCGGCGCCGGTGCGCCGCGCTCGACCATGACCACGACCAGGGATTCTAGGGCGGGCCGGGCGGCGCCGCGCCCGCGGGCGCCGGCGGCCGGCGACCGGCGACCGGCGCCGCGGAAGTCGTCCACAGGCCGCGCAGTGACTTCCCCACGGCCGCCCGCGGTGGTGGAGAATCGACGGTGATCATCCGGAGCCCTCCAGGAGGAGCCATGTCCCACCCGCTGGATCCGTCGTTCCTGGCGCTTCCGCTGCGCACGCTCGGCGACGCGGCCCTCTCCCGCGCCACCGCACTCGGCGCCACGCACGCCGACTTCCGCCTGGAGCGCATCCGCAGCGCGGACCTCCACCTGCGCGACGCCCGGGTCTCCGGCTCCTCCGACACCGTCCAACTCGGCCTGGCCGTGCGGGTGCTGGTGGACGGCGCCTGGGGCTTCGCCTCCGACGACGAACTGAGCCCCGAGGCCGCCGCCCGCACCGCCGAGCGGGCCGTGGCGGTCGCCCGCCTCTTCGCCGGGGTCACCGCCGCCGCCGGCACCACCGACCGGGTGGAACTGGCGCCCGAGCCCGCCTACCCCGACGAGACCTGGGTCTCCTCCTACGAGACCAACCCGTTCGACGTGCCCGAGGAGGAGCGCACCGCGCTGCTCGCCGAGCACAGCGCCCGCCTGCTGGCCGCCCCGGGCGTGGCCCACGTGACCGCCTCCCTGCTGGCCGTCCAGGAGAACAAGTTCTACGCCGACACCGCCGGCACGGTCACCACCCAGCAGCGGATCCGGCTCAACCCCGAGTTCACCGCCGTCGCGGTGGACACCGACTCCGGCGCCTTCGAGACCATGCGCACCCTGGCGCCACCGGTCGGCCGCGGCTGGGAGTACCTCGCCCGGCCCGGCGGCCTCGCCCCCGTGTGGGACTGGGACGGCGAACTCGCCGCGCTGCCCGAGCACCTCGCCGAGAAGATGGCCGCGCCCTCCGTGCGGGCCGGCCGCTACGACCTGGTGATCGACCCCTCCAACCTGTGGCTGACCATCCACGAGTCCATCGGCCACGCCACCGAACTCGACCGCGCCCTCGGCTACGAGGCCGCCTACGCCGGCACCTCCTTCGCCACCCTGGACAAGCTCGGCAAGCTCCAGTACGGCTCGGAGCTGATGAACGTCACCGGCGACCGCACCGTCGAACACGGCCTCGCCACCATCGGCTTCGACGACGAGGGCGTCGCCGCCCAGTCCTGGGAGCTGATCACCTCCGGCCTGCTGGTCGGCTACCAGCTCGACCGCCAGATGGCCCGCAAGGAGGGCTTCGGCCGCTCCAACGGCTGCGCCTTCGCCGACTCCCCGGCCAGCGTGCCGGTCCAGCGGATGCCCAACGTCTCCCTCGCCCCCTCCCCGCTCGGCCCCTCCACGGAGGGCCTGATCGCCGGCGTGGAGGACGGCCTGTACATCGTCGGCGACCGCTCCTGGAGCATCGACATGCAGCGCTACAACTTCCAGTTCACCGGGCAGCGGGCCTACCGCATCCGCTCCGGGAAGCTCGCCGGCCAGGTCCGCGACTTCGCCTACCAGGCCACCACCACCGACTTCTGGGGGGCGATGGAGGCGGTCGGCGGGCCGCACACCTACGTGCTCGGCGGCGCCTTCAACTGCGGCAAGGCCCAGCCCGGCCAGGTCGCCGCGGTCAGCCACGGCTGCCCCTCGGCGCTCTTCCGCGGGGTGCGCGTGCTCAACACCGTCGAGGAGGGGTCCTGACGGCGCCGGCGGCCGGCCCGGCCGCCCCGCCTCCGCTCCCCGCACCCCACGCCGTCATCGCCGCCGCGGCGGGCACAGCCACCGCGGTCACCGCTCCAGCCCGGGAGGCCCTCCGTTGAGCAGCACCACCGGCACCACCACCGGTCCCGCCGCGTCCCGCACCGCCCCGCACCTGCTGGTGGAACGCGCCCTGGAGCTGTCCCGGGCGGACGGCTGCGTCGTCCTGGTCGAGGAGAGCTCCACGGCCAACCTGCGCTGGGCCGGCAACGCCCTGACCACCGGCGGCACCACCCGGGGGCGGACGGTCCGGGTGATCGCCACCGTCGACGGGGCCGAGGGCACCGCCGCCGGCGTGGTCGCCCGGGAGGCCGTCACCACCGACGAACTCCAGTCCCTGGTGCGCGCCGCCGAGCAGGCCGCCCGGGCCGCCTCCCCGGCCGAGGACGCCCGCCCCCTCGTCGACGCCACCGCCGCCTCCCCCGACTTCGACGCCGAGCCGGCCGGCACCTCCGCCGACGTCTTCGGCTCCTTCGCCCCGGCCCTCGGCGAGGCCTTCCGCCGCGCCCGGGCGACCGGGCAACTGCTCTACGGCTTCGCCCACCACCGGGTGACCACCACCTACCTCGGCTCCTCCACCGGCCTGCGGCTGCGCCACGACCAGCCCACCGGAACCCTGGAGGTGAACGCCAAGTCGGCCGACCTGGTCCGCTCGGCCTGGCACGGCGTCTCCACCCGGGACTTCGCCGACGTCGACCTGCCGGCCATCCACGGCCACCTCGACGAGCGGCTCGGCTGGGCCGAACGGCGCCTGGAACTGCCCGCCGGCCGCTACGAGACCATCCTGCCGCCCAGCGCGGTGGCCGACCTGATGGTCTACCTGATGTGGTCCGCCGGCGCGCGGGACGCCGCGGAGGGCCGCTCCGTCTTCAGCCGCCCCGGCGGCGGCACCCGGGTCGGCGAGCGGCTGACCGACGTGCCGCTGACGCTGCGCAGCGACCCGCTGGCGGCCGGCCTGGAGTGCGCGCCGTTCGTGATCACCGGGTCCTCGGGGGACGACGAGTCGGTCTTCGACAACGGCCTGCCGGTGGGCGCCACCGAGTGGATCTCCGAGGGCGTGCTGTCCTCCCTGGTCTCCAGCCGGCACAGCGCCGAGGCCGCCGGCCTGCCGGTGCACCCCTCCGCGGACAACCTGCTGCTGGAGGTCCCGGCCGGCTCGCGCACCGGCAACGGCGACCTCGCCCAGCTGATCGGCAGCACCGAGCGCGGCCTGCTGCTGACCTGCCTGTGGTACATCCGCGAGGTGGACCCGGCGACGCTGCTGCTCACCGGGCTCACCCGGGACGGCGTGTACCTCGTGGAGGGCGGCGAGGTGGTCGGGGCGGTGAACAACTTCCGGTTCAACGAGTCCCCGGTGGCGCTGCTCGGCCGGATCAGCGGCGCGGGCCGGACGGAGCGCACCCTGCCCCGCGAGTGGTGCGACTGGTTCACCCGGGCGGCGATGCCGGCGCTGCGGGTGGACGGCTTCAACATGTCCTCGGTCAGCCAGGCGTCCTGAGGTGACGGGCGCGGTGGGCGGGGCGGAGGCGACGGAGCCGGGGCGGGGCGGGCGTGCCGGGGAGCCGAAGCGGACGGTGCGGGTCTCCAAGCTCCTGGCGCGGATCCTGCGGCACGACCCGGGATCGGTCGGCCTCCGGCTGGACCCGGCGGGCTGGGTGGAGGTCGGGGAACTGCTCGCGGCGCTGCGCGCCCACGGCACCCGGCTCAGCCGCGAGGAACTGGACCACGTGGTGGCCACCAACGACAAGCGGCGGTTCGCCTACTCCGAGGACGGCCTGCGCATCCGGGCCAGCCAGGGCCACTCGGTCGCCGTGGAGCTGGGCTACGCGCCGGCCCGGCCGCCGGCGGTGCTCTTCCACGGCACGGCGACCCGTTCCCTGCCGGCCATATGGCGCGAGGGCCTGCTGCCCATGCGCCGGCAGCACGTGCACCTGTCCGCCGACCGGGAGACCGCCGAGCGGGTCGGCGCCCGGCACGGGCGGCCCGTGGTGCTGCTGGTGGACGCGGCCGCGCTGACGGCGGACGGGCGCCCGTTCTGGCTGAGCGCCAACGGGGTGTGGCTCACCGACCGGGTGCCGCCGCACCACCTGCGGCCGGCGCCCGGGGACGACCCGCCGCGGGGCTGAGCAGGGCCGTCCGCTCCCCGGGCGCGCGGGAGCGGGGAGGGCCGCTCCGGCCCGCGGACCCCCGGCGTACGGTGGAGGGAGCGCGGCGGGCGAGCGGCGTTCGACGTGGACGTTTCGGGTGCACGGGTGGAGGCGGAGGACCATGTTCAGGAGGAAGCCGGCCGGGGAGGTGCACCGGATCACCGGCGCGCGGGCCGGCCTGACCGAGGACGTGCACGGGCGGGAGCGCCGCTACCTCATCTCGATGCTGATCCGCACCGCCTGCGTGGTGGCGACCGCCCTGCTGTGGAACGTCTCGCTCCCCCTCGCCCTGGTCGCGCTGCTCGGCGGCACGGTGCTGCCGTACGTTGCCGTGGTGATCGCCAACGGCGGGCGGGAGAGCGCCCCGGGGCTGCCGGAGGCCGTCGTGGACGCCTCCGCCACGCACGCGCTCGAAGCCGCTGACCAGCCCGAATCCGAGCCGGAGCGGGAGGCGCCGGCGGCCGGCGGGGAGACCGCGCCGCAGGGCACCTGGCGGGACTCCGAGGGCCATCTGGTGGTCCCCGCGGAGCAGTGGGAACGAATCACTTCCGAACGCGATCGGTGAGCAAGCGAACACGGAGAGAAAACCTCAGAAAAACCTCAACCGATTCCCGACGCGGTCCCGCGCACCGGCGTTCGGCCGTGCAATACTGCGGTATCGCTTCGTATCCCCCGTCGGAGCGACCAGGACGCCGGGCGGCATCCCCCGTGGCCGCCCGGCGTCGTCATGTTCCGGCAGCCCTAGGCTGGTGTCGCCCCACCCCTCGACGCGTGAAGGTACGACCCAGCATGGCCACCGACTCCCCCACCCCCGGCTCCGCACCCGGGCCGCTTCCCGGACTCTTCGGCGGCGCCCCCACGACCGACGGCGGCCGGCCGGTGTGCTCCGCCAAGGGCTGCCGCGTCGCGGCCGTGTGGGTGCTGGCCTGGAACAACCCCAAGCTGCACACGCCGGAGCGGCGCAAGACCTGGCTGGCGTGCGAGGCGCACCGCGAGCAGCTGAGCCGGTTCCTCGACGTCCGTTCCTTCCTCAAGGACGTGGTGACGCTCGAGGACTGGGAACGCGCCCACCCCGCCGAGGGCGAGGGCGGCGCCCCGAGCTGACCCGGTGCGGCCGGCCCCGGCGGTCAGCCGCCGATGGCGGACATCGGGCGGCTGGGCTGGAGGAACTCCGGGTCGTCGATGCCGGCGCCGGGCTTCTTGCCCCACATCGCCGCCCGCCACAGCTCGGCGATCCGCGCGTCGGACTCCCCGGAGCGCAGGGCGTGGCGCAGGTCCGTCTCCTCCCGGGCGAACAGGCAGTTGCGCACCTGCCCGTCCGCGGTCAGCCGGGTGCGGTCGCAGGCCCGGCAGAACGGCCGCGTCACGGTGGCGATGACGCCGACCGTGGCGGGGCCGCCGTCCACGATCCAGCGCTCGGCCGGGGCGGAGCCGCGCGCGGACTCCGGCTCGGGCTCCAGGGTGAAGTGCTCGCGCAGCGAGGCCAGGATCTCGCCCGCGGTGACCATCTCCGCGCGGTCCCAGCCGTGCTGGGCGTCCAGCGGCATCTGCTCGATGAACCTCAGCTGGTAGCCGCCGCGCAGGCTCCAACGCAGCAGCGCGGGGGCGTCCCGGTCGTTGACGCCCCGCATCAGCACGCTGTTGATCTTCACCGGGGTCAGCCCGGCGTCCCGGGCCGCCTCGATCCCGGCGAGCACGTCGTCGAGCCGGCGACGCCGGGTGAGCCGGTGGAAGGTGTCCGGGTCCAGGGTGTCCAGCGAGACGTTCACCCGGTCCAGGCCGGCCTCCCGCAGCGCCTCGGCGGTGCGGGCCAGCCCGATGCCGTTGGTGGTCAGCGACAGCTGCGGACGGGGCCGCAGCCGGGCCGCCTCCGCCACGATGCCGACCAGTCCCGGGCGCAGCAGCGGCTCCCCGCCGGTGAAGCGGATCTCGGTGACGCCGAGTTCGCCGACGGCGATGCGCAGCAGCCGGAGGATCTCCTCGTCGGTGAGCAGGTCGGACCGCCCCAGCCAGGACAGGCCCTCCTCCGGCATGCAGTAGGTGCAGCGCAGGTTGCAGCGGTCGGTCAGCGAGACGCGCAGGTCGGTGGCGACCCGGTTGTAGCGGTCGAGGAGAACGGTCCCCACCTCCACGGCGTTGGGCACCGCGCCCGTCCGCCGGGCGGGCGCCGGTGTTCGTCGCCCACTGGGGGCGGCCTGGTGGCCGCGCGGCCGTCCGGACGCGCGGCCACCAGCGTACGCATGTGCGGACATCCTGCCACGCAGCCCGGGTAACGAGCCGTGAGCGATCGCATTGCGGCGATGTTGGAGATTCCTCCACACCCCGCGGGCGCCGTCGTGAGGTGGGGCGAAACGGGACGAGACGGCCTCCGGCCGGCGGGGTGTCCCCCGCCGGCCGGACGCGCGCGCGGCGCCGCCGGTGGCCGCGGCCGTGGAGCGCCGGGCCGCCGCCGCGGGTCAGTGCGCCCCGGCGCCGGTGAGCGAGCGCACCTCCATCTCCGAGTACTTGGCCTCCGCCTCGTCGTCCCTGCCCAGCAGCGTGCCGACCAGGCCGAGCAGGAAGCCGAGCGGGATGGAGACGATGCCCGGGTTCTCCAGCGGGAACCAGGCGAAGTCCATCCCCGGGATCAGCGCGGTCTCCTTGCCGGAGACCACCGGGGAGAACACCACCAGCAGCACCGAGGAGGCCAGACCGCCGTAGATGCTGAACACCGCCCCGCGGGTGTTGAAGCGCTTCCAGAACAGGCTGTACAGCAGCGTGGGCAGGTTCGCCGAGGCGGCGACCGCGAAGGCCAGGGCCACCAGCGCCGCCGCGTTCAGCCGTCCGGCGAAGATGGACAGCACGATCGCCACGGCCCCGATGGCCACGGCGGCCAGCTTGGCGGCGAGCACCTCCTCGCGCTCCCCCGCCTTGCCGCGGCGGATCACGTTGGCCCACAGGTCGTGGGCGAAGGAGGCCGACGAGGCCAGGGTGAGCCCGGCGACCACGGCGAGGATGGTGGCGAAGGCCACCGCCGAGATGACGGCGAGCAGGACCGCGCCGCCGGTGGATCCGACGCCGCCGCCCACCTCCTGGGCGAGCAGCGGGGCCGCGGTGTTGCCGGCCGCGTTGGACTCGGTGATGGTCTCCGGGCCGACCAGGGCCGCGGCCCCGAAGCCCAGCGCGATCGTCATCAGGTAGAAGGCGCCGATGATGCCGATCGCCCAGAGCACCGAGGTGCGGGCGGCACGGGCGGTCGGCACCGTGTAGAAGCGCACCAGGATGTGCGGCAGGCCGGCGGTGCCCAGCACCAGCGCGATGCCGAGGCTGAGGAAGTCCAGCTGCGTGGTGGCGGTGGCCCCGTAGCGCAGCCCCGGTTCCAGGAACGCGGCGCCGTGCCCGCTGGCGTCGGCCGCCTCGCTGAGCAGCCGGGAGATGTTCCAGCCGAAGCGGTTCAGCACCAGGATGGTGATCAGCAGCGTGCCGGCGATCAGCAGCACCGCCTTGACGATCTGCACCCAGGTGGTGCCCTTCATGCCGCCCACCGCGACGTACAGCACCATCAGGGCGCCGACCAGCACCACGACCAGACGCTGCGCCCCCTCGCCCTCCACGCCGAGCAGCAGCGCCACCAGCGTGCCCGCGCCGACCATCTGCGCGAGCAGGTAGAAGATCGACACGATGATGGTGGAGGTGCCGGCGGCGGTGCGCACCGGCCGCTGGCGCATCCGGAAGGCCAGCACGTCGGCCATGGTGAACCGGCCGGAGTTGCGCAGCGGTTCGGCGACCAGCAGCAGGGCCACCAGCCAGGCGACCAGGAAGCCGATGGAGTACAGGAAGCCGTCGTAGCCGAACAGGGCGATGGCGCCGGCGATGCCCAGGAAGGACGCCGCGGACATGTAGTCACCCGAGATGGCCAGGCCGTTCTGGAAGCCGGAGAAGGAGCGCCCGCCGGCGTAGAAGTCGGTGGCGTCCTTGGTCTGCCGGGCGGCCCAGATGGTGATGCCCAGGGTGGCCGCCACGAAGACGGCGAACAGGGTGATGATCAGGCCGCGGTGCTCGCCGGCGTCCTCGGTGGTGGCGGCCGAGAGCAGGACGACGGCGTCCGGCAGCGCGGCCGGGTGGAGCGGGGCGACGGAACTCATCGGGCGTCCTCCTCGGGTCGTGCGGCGAGGTGCGCCTCGACCTCGGCGCGGATCCGGTCCGCGTCGCCGTCCAGCCGCCGGGCCGCGAACGACCGGTACACCCAGGCGATGGCGAAGGTGCTGACGAACTGGGCGATGCCGAGCACGAAGGCGATGTTGATGCTGCCGACCACGGTGGTGCCCATGAAGCCGGGCGCGTAGTTGGACAGCAGGACGTAGAGCAGGTACCAGAGGACGAACGCGATCGTCATGGGGAAGACGAACGAACGGTGGGTACGGCGCAGCCGGTGGAAGTCGGGCGAGGCGGCGACGCGGTCGTAGTACGCGCGCTGGTCCACCTCGCTGGTGCGGTTCGCGGTGCTGTGGTCCACTCGTTGGCCTCCTTCAGGAGTTCGAGGTGGCGTGACCGGGCGGCGCGCACGCGCCCCGCCGAAGTGGTGCGGATCACACGCGGCTGCATCGTAGGGGTTGTGACGGTGTTCCGACAGGGGGCGCCCGTCCGCCACCGAGGTTCACCCGCGCGAGGGCTTACGCGGCCGGCACCAACACCCTGACCAGGCGGGCTCGTTCGGCAGGATGCGCGACAGGCGGTCGGGTCCGGCCGGATCCGGCCATGGCGAGGTGACGGGAGGGGCGCGTGTGAACAGGGAATCGACCGGTGCCCGGCGCGGCGACGGCAAACGGCCGTTCGGCATGGTCGCGCTGGAGGGTGACGTGACGCGGCGGGCCGCGGCCCGCGGCACGGACGGCGGCGGGGACGGCGGAGCCGGCGGCGCGGCGGCACCCGGCGGGCGGCGCGTGGCCGGCCCCGGCGCAGAACCGATTCGTCCACGCCCCGGCGCACACCCCGTCAGACCCCGCCCCGGACTGCCGACCGGGTCCGACTACGGCCCCGCCGTGCACATCCCGGTGCTGGTGCTGGACGCCCGCGGACGCCCGCTGTGAGGGCGCCGTCGTCCACGCCTCGTAGGCTGGTGCACCGTGCACGCCCCCGACTTCCCCGCCCCCGCCCCCGCCCCGACGACCGCGGCCCCGCCCGAACGCCCGACGGGCGGGGCCACGGGGGCGGCGGACCGGCGCGCCCCGCACCCGCCGGGCACCCCGGCCCCGGCCACCACGCCGGGCACGGCGGCACCTGACGAAACGGAAGACCCAGCGGTGGACGAGGTCCCGGAGGTCTGGCCGGCGCACTACCCCGACGGCTACGCGGTCGTGGACGTGGAGACCACCGGGCTGGCGCGCACCGACCGCATCGTGTCCGTCGGCGTCTACCGCGTGGACGCCCGGGGCCGGATGCTCGACGAGTGGTACACCCTGGTCAACCCCGAGCGCGACCCCGGACCGGTGTGGATCCACGGCCTGACCAGCCGTGTGCTCGCCGACGCGCCGCGCTTCCCGGAGATCGCCGACGAACTCGCCCGCCGCCTGGAGGGCCGGGTCCTGGTCGCCCACAACGCCCAGTTCGACTGGGGCATGATCAGCCGCGAGTTCGCCCGGGCCGGCTCCGAGGCCCCGGTACGCCGCCGGCTGTGCACCATGGCGCTCTCCCGCGCCCTCGGCCTGCCCGTGGCCAGCAGCCGGCTGGACTCGCTGGCCGCCTACTGGGGCGTGGAGCAGCGCCAGGCGCACAACGCGCTGGACGACGCCCGGGTGCTCGCCGAGACCTTCCGCCCCAGCCTGCGGCTGGCCGCCCGCCGCGCCCTGCCGCTGCCGCTGCTGACCTGCCTGCCCGCCCCCGTCCCCTCGGCCGAGGAGTACCGGGCCTCCTCCGCGGCCGCCGCCCTGGGCGGCGACCGGGGCGCCGCCCGCCGCGCCACCGGCTGGCGCCGCCCGCACCGCCCCCGCCCGGCCTGCCCGTGGCGCAACCCGGGGCGGCTGCCCGAGGGAGGTCCGCTGGTGCAGGGCATGCGGGTGGCCTTCACCGGCGACACCCGCACCGACCGGGACGCCCTCGAACAGCGCGCCGAGGCCGCCGGACTGCACATCGCCACCTCGGTCAGCAGCCGCACCAGTCTGCTGGTCACCAACGACCCGGGCAGCTTCACCACCAAGGCCCGACGCGCCCGCGAACTCGGCACCCCGGTGCTCGACGAGGAGACCTTCGTCCGACTGCTGGACTCCGTCCGCCCCGGCGTCCCGGACACCTCCGCGCCGCGCCGCCTCCCCCGCCCGGCCGGCCCGCCGGCGGCGGAGACCACGCCGGCGGAATAGCGGAGCGGCGGGCGGCGAACCGCGGAGCACGGGGGGCGGTCGGCGGCCCGCGGGGCGGTCGGAGGTACCGTCGTGACGTGTACCGTTTCCTGCTCTCCCGGCGCTGGCTGGTCTTCCACCTGGTGGCCGTGCTGCTGATCCCCTCCTTCATCCAGCTGGGGATCTGGCAGTACCACCGCCACGAGCAGCGCGTCGCCCGAAACGAGCTGCTCTCCGCGAACCTGGAGGCCACCCCGCTGCCGGTCGCGGAGCTGGCCGGCGACGGCGAGGTCGCGGACGGGGAACGCTGGCGGTCGGTGACGGCCACCGGCCGGTACGACCGCGAGCACGAGGTGGTGGCCCGGCACCGCACCGACGCGGACGGCGACGTCGGCTTCTACGTGATCACCCCGCTGGTCCTCTCCGACGGCAGCGCGGTGCTGGTCAACCGCGGCTGGGTGGACAGCCCCGCCGACCCCACCGCGCACCCCGAGGTGCCGGCCGCGCCGGAGGGCGAGGTCACCGTCACCGGCCGGCTGCGGCAGTCCGAGACCCAGGCCAACAGCGGCATCCGGGACCGCAGCGGCCTGCCCGAGCGGCAGGTGATGCGGATCAACAGCGACGAGCTGGGCGCCGACCTGCCCTACCCGCTGCTCACCGGCTACGTCGAGGCCGTCAGCACCGACCCGGAGCCGGCCGAGAGCCCGGCGCCCGTCGAGGAACCCGACCACACCGGCATCGGCTCCCACTTCGCCTACGCCATCCAGTGGTGGATGTTCGCGGCCGGCGTGCCGATCGGCTGGTTCGTCCTGATCCGCCGGGAGGCCCGGGAACGCGCCGGCGGCGGACGGAACGCCGACGGCGGCCCCGCCCGCGCCCCTGGACCGCCCGCTCCCACCGGCCCGTCCCCGCGCTCCTCCGCCGGCGACTCCCCCCGGCCCACTGCTCCCGCCGAGGGACCCGCCGGCGAACCGCCGCGCCCCGCTGCCCTGTCCGCGCCGCGGGGGGATGCAGGATAGGCCCATGGATCTGGGACTGAAGGATCGGGTGTACATCGTCACCGGCGGAACCCGCGGGCTCGGTTTCGCCACCGCGCGCGCACTGGTCGCCGACGGTGCCCGGGTGGTGGTCAGCGGCCGCACCGAGGAGGCCGCGCAGAAGGCCGCGACCGAACTGGGCGGCGGCCCGACGGCCATCGGCGTCGCCGCCGACAACGCCGACAGCGGCAGCGCCGAACGCCTGGTCGCCACCGCCGTGGGCCGCTTCGAACGCCTGGACGGCGTGCTGATCAGCGTCGGCGGCCCACCCGCGGGCGCCCTCACCGCCGTCGAGGACGACCAGTGGCGGGACGCCTTCGAATCCGTCTTCCTGGGCGCCGTCCGGCTGGCCCGCTCGGCCGCCGAGGTGCTCGGCGAGGGCGGCGTCATCGGCTTCGTGCTCTCCGGATCGGCGCGCCAACCGATCCCCGGGCTGGCCATCTCCAACGGCCTCCGCCCCGGACTGGCCATGGCCGCCAAGACCCTCGCCGACGAGCTCGGCCCGCGCGGCATCCGGGTGATCGGCCTGCTGCCCGGACGCATCGACACCGACCGGGTGCGTGAACTCGACGCCACCACCGGCGACGCCACGGCGGCCCGGGAACAGAACTCCGCCGGGATCCCGCTGCGCCGCTACGGCGCGCCGGAGGAGTTCGGGCGGGTCGCCGCCTTCCTGCTCTCCCCCGCCGCCTCCTACGTGACCGGCACCATGATCCCGATCGACGGCGGGCTGCTGCGCAGCCCCTGAGCCGCACGCGCCGGTGATCCGCCGCGACGTGGGCGCGGGGCCGCGCGGCGCGGCCCCGCGCCCACCCCCACCGCCGGCCCGGCCAGCCGGTCCACCCGCACCACCGGCCCGGCCAGCCGGTCCACCCGCACCACCGGCCCGGCTAGCCGGCGTCCACCCGCGTCGAGGACGGCTCGGCCACCCGCAGGCGCACGTCCGCCGGCAGTTCGGCCAGTCCCACCGACTCCCGGGCGTGGCGCAACGGCCCGTCGGCCAGCGCCGCCAGGACCCGGACCGGATCCGCCTCCGGCCGCAGGGTCAGCAGCACCCGCACCCGTGGCCGGGCCGGGGTGCCGAAGAGCGCGGCCCGCGCCCGCCACACCCCCGGCAGCAGCTCCGCCTCGTCGGCGACCGCGTGGGCCAGCGCCCGCCCGCGCAGTTGGACGCCGTCCTCGCCCGGCCCCGCGCCCGGCACGCTGATCCGGGCCGGGCGGCGCCGTTTCAGCTGGGCGACCAGCCACCACAGGGCCAGCAGGACGCCGGCGCCGAGCGCCGTGAAGATCACCGGCCACCACCAGCCCGCCGCCTCCAGGTGGGCCCGCGTCTCCCGGGGGAACGGCACGGCGTCCGGGCCCCGCCACGGCAGCCAGGAGGGCGGGCGCACGCCCCAGCGGCCGGCGGGATCGACGGCGGCCAGCAGGGCGGCGCCGCCGCCCGCCACGAGAAGCAGGCCGATCAGCGCCAGCACCACCCGGTTCACGACGTTCCGCACCTGGTCCTCCCCCTTCCTGGATCTCTCCTCGGCTCCGTCTCACCCACCGCCGTGCCACGCCTCAGCTCCGGTCGGCCACCGTGGGCGGGCCTTCGGCCACGCCGCGCCCCGGCCGGACCGCGACGCGGACGCGCGGCGGCCGGGCCGGACCCAGCCGCACCAGCTCCTCGGCGACCAGCGCGGTGACGTCCTCCCGCACGGCGGCGGGGCGGCGCGCACACGCCTCCGCCTCGGCCCGCACCCACCGCCGGCGCGCCCGCACCCGCGCGGTCCCGACGCCCGGCACCCGCCGCACCCGCTCCCCCAGCACCGCCTCCAGGCCCCGCCGCTCCACCAGCACGCGCACCCCCGCCCCGGGCGGGCGGACCGGCAGCAGCCGGCGCATCCCCGGGGTGAGCGCCAGCACCACCAGCCACAGGCCGAGCAGCACGGCGAGGGCGGCGGCCAGCAGCACCGCCGGGTCGTCCATCCGTCGACCGGCCAGTTCCTCGGTGAGCCAGCGACGCCAGGCGGCCTCCGGGCGGCCGACGCGCACCGCCGCGAGGTCGTAGAGCAGCAGCGCGGACCCGGCGAGCAGCACCGAGGCGAGCAGCGCGGACGGCAGGCGGCGGGCGGACCAGGGCCGACGGGCCGCTCCGGGTTGGCCGGTCTCGCCGGTCTCGCCGGGTCGGTGGTCGGCCGGGGCGCCGTCGAACGGTCCATCGCCGGGTGGTTCGTCGTCGATCGGCAGCGGCGGGGCGTGGCCGAGGTCGTCGCCGTAGGGAACCCCGTGGGCGTACTCCTCCCCCTCCCGCCGGGCCGGCGGAGCCCACGGGCGGGGGGTGGACGGCGGCTCGCCCGCGCCACCGTCGACGGTTCCGGCCCCGTATGGGGGCGGGGGCGCCGCCCCGGCGGGCGGGCCGGCGGGCGGGCCGGGGTGGGGTGTCGCCAGGCCGCCGAAATCCGCCGGATCCAGGCAGGGGCGGGGCAGCGGCCGGGTCGGTGGCCCCTCCGCGCCCGTCCCACCAGCGGTTCCGGCAGGGGCGGCTGCCCCGGCACGGCCCACGCGGCCCTCGTCGCGGGTCATCGCACCCTCCCACTGCGGAGGCGCGGCGGAGGAGTCGGGCACAGACGGTCGATGATCAGCACCACCTCGTGGATCTCCAACCCGGTCAGTGAGCCGGTGCGGCGGGCGACCTCCTCGCGGAGCACCCGGGCCGTGCCGGGGATGTCCGTCGGGTAGGGCAGGTCCACCCGCAGGACGATCCGGGCCCCGCCGTCCGCCACCACCACCGACGCCCGCGGCTTCCCGGGGCCCGGACCGCCCACCCCGATCCGACCGGGCCGGCGTCCGGGAGACAACGAGCGCGCCAGCACCGCACGGGCGACCTCCGCCGCCGTCCTCGCCACCACGCGGTCGGCGACGTGGACGCTCCCGCGTTCCCCCGCAGGTGGCCGAGCCGGGCGAGTGGTGCTGGCCGGGCCGGTGGGATTCGTGCGACCGGTGGGTGTGGGCTGGCCGGCGGGTGTGGGCTGGCCGGCGGGGGTGACGGTGCCGGCGGGAGCGGGTCGGGCGTCCATCAGCGTCGCCGGTCCCGACCCGACAGCAGTTCGCCGAGGTCGACGTCTCCGCGCAGCAGCCACCCGGCCGCGAACCCGACCGCTCCGAGCGCGGCCACCAGCAGGAACGCGGCGAAGCCACCGAAGTAGGCCGCGAAACCCAGTGCCATGCCGGCCACCATGCCCACCCCCGGCGCGCTCACGCCCGCCCTCCCAGGGACCTCGAGGGCACCGGCGAAGCGTCCCCGTGGACGACTCGCGCCGGGGCGGAGGTCAGGAGGGCCGCGCGTCCGTCACTCACCGCGCCCGCCGCCCCGTCTCCGGCCCGTCCGCCCCGCTGCTCGTGTGCGGCCCGTTCGGTGGGGTCGCGTCGGCCGCGTCGGGGTCGTCCGGTTCGTCGGGCAGCCGCACGTCGCTCACGGTGATGTTCACCTCGACGACCGCCAGGCCGGTCGCCGACTCGACGGCGTGCACGACGCCCCTGCGCACCTCGTCGCAGACGTCGGGGATCGGCGCGCCGAACTCCACGACCAGGTCGAGGTCGATGGCCGTCTCGGTCTCGCCGACTTCCACACCCACGCCGGCCCCCGCGCTGGCCCGGCCGCTCGGCACGCGCTGCCGCACCGCGCCGATGGCCCGTGCCATGCCGCTGCCCAGGGAGTGGACGCCGGGGATCTCGCGCACGGCTGTCTCGGCGATCTTGGCCACCACACCGTCGGCGATCTGGGTGCGTCCCCGAGACGCCGGGTCGCCCGCCGGGGGCGGCGCGGCAGCCCGGCCGGGTTCGGCCTCCCCGCCGAACGGGGCGTTCTGCGTGGTCATGCCGCCGCTCCCTGGATCCGGTCCGCCCGGGCCGCCTGGACACACCCGGCACGGCTACCATACGTGCTGCTGCCTTCACTTCGAGTGTGCTGCGGCCGGCGGCGTGGCGCAGCGCGGGCTGAGCCGCCCGCGCCGGCAACGGCGCGAGGAGGGGCTGGTGCACCGGCGGTGGGGCGGCGGGCGGGCGGGCCGGGGGGCGGTGGGGCAGCGGGCCGGTGGGGCGCGGCGAAGTCATCCACAGGCCGAAAGTGGGGGGCTGCGCTTCGTGATCACCCCATGGGATCCTGAAGAAGGGGCGCGGAAAAGAACAGCGTGCGAACCGGCAGCCACGTGGTGAACGGGCAGGGCGCCCGGGTGGGCGCCGCTGCGCGTCGACGTGCCGCGACACGCATCGGGATCCGGCCGGTGGTCGTGGGGCGGGATCTCCGTGGGGCCGGGCGAGGGCCGATCGGGGTTGGTCGGTGTCGTCGGGTCGGTCTACGGTCTGGCAGTCGGAGAGCGGTGTGGAACGGCGTGCCCATCCGCCGCCCCTCGCTGTGCGGCGCGGGGTCGGGGCGATCGTCCGGGCCCGCCCGGGCCGAACCCGGTCGGGTCAGGTGGAGCCGGGCAACGCGGCCCGGCCCGCCCGTGGCGGTCGTCAGGCCGGCGGAGCGGAGCTACCACGGCCGCGGGTGGCGCCGCCACGGCCGCGGAGGGTGGCACCCGACTCGCTGAGGATGCGGTGAACGAAGCCGTAGGACCGGCCCGTCTCCTCGGCCAGTGCCCGGATGCTCGCGCCGGAGTCGTACCGCTTCTTCAGGTCGGCCGCCAGCTTGGCGCGCGCGGCGCCGGTGACCCGACTGCCCTTCTTCAGAGTTTCAGCCACCCGTGCCTCCTCATGGAAGTGCGCTATGACTTCCCATGATCACCCCTGGGCCGGGCGAAGGCCACCCGTTCGGCAAGGTCTGTGCGCGAAACGGGCGGCGGCCCCGATGCCGGCCCTCGATGGGGCGTGTCACGGTGTCCGGCCGAAAACCGACCGCGGGCCGCCGCCGGGGGGTGATGTGGCGAGGTCAGGCCAAGGAGACCAGGTCGGCGTAATCCTGGCCCCACAGGTCCTCGACGCCGTCCGGCAGCAGAATGATCCGCTCCGGTTGGAGCGCCTCCACCGCGCCCTCGTCGTGGGTGACCAGCACGACCGCGCCGGTGTAGGAGTGCAGCGCGCCGAGGATCTCCTCGCGGCTGGCCGGGTCGAGGTTGTTGGTGGGCTCGTCGAGCAGCAACACGTTGGCGCTGGAGACCACCAGGGTGGCCAGCGCCAGGCGCGTCTTCTCGCCACCGGAGAGCACCCCGGCCGGCTTGTCCACGTCGTCGCCGGAGAACAGGAAGGAGCCGAGCACCTTGCGGACCTCGACCAGGTCCATGTCCGGCGCGGCGGTGCGCATGTTCTCCAGGACGGTGCGGTCCGGGTCCAGGGTCTCGTGCTCCTGGGCGTAGTAGCCGAGCTTGAGGCCGTGGCCGGGCTCCACCACGCCGGTGTCGGGCTTCTCCACCCCGGCCAGCAGCCGCAGCAGGGTGGTCTTGCCCGCGCCGTTGAGGCCGAGCACCACGACCCGGGAGCCCTTGTCGATGGCCAGGTCGACGTCGGTGAAGATCTCCAGGGAGCCGTAGGACTTCGACAGGCCCTTGGCCATCAGCGGCGTCTTGCCGCACGGCGCGGGCTCCGGGAAGCGCAGCTTGGCGACCCGGTCGGAGACCCGCTCGGCCTCCAGCCCGGACAGCAGCCGCTCGGCGCGGCGGGCCATGTTCTGCGCGGCGACCGTCTTGGTGGCCTTGGCGCGCATCTTGTCCGCCTGCGACATCAGCGCCGCGGCCTTCTTCTCGGCGTTCTGCCGCTCCCGGCGGCGGCGCCGCTCGTCGGCCTCGCGCTGGGCCAGGTACGCCTTCCAGCCCATGTTGTAGATGTCGATGCAGGTCCGGTTGGCGTCCAGGTAGAAGACCTTGTTGACCACCGTCTCGACGAGGTTGATGTCGTGGGAGATCACCACGAAGCCGCCGCGGTAGGTCTTCAGGAAGTCCCGCAGCCACAGGATGGAGTCGGCGTCGAGGTGGTTGGTCGGCTCGTCCAGCAGCAGGACGTCGGCGTCGGAGAACAGGATCCGGGCCAGCTCGACGCGCCGCCGCTGACCGCCGGAGAGGGTGTGCAGCGGCTGGCCGAGGATCCGGTCGGGCAGTCCGAGACTGGCGGCGATGGTGGCCGCCTCGGCCTCGGCGGCGTAGCCGCCCTTGGTGAGGAACTCGGTCTCCATCCGCGAGTAGCGCTTCATCGCCTGCTCGCGGGTGTTGCCGGTGCCGGTGGCCATCCGCTGCTCCGCCTCGCGCATCTTGCGCAGCACGGTGTCCAGGCCGCGCGCGGACAGGATCCGGTCGCGGGCCAGGACGTCGAGGTCGCCGGTGCGCGGGTCCTGGGGGAGGTAGCCGACCTCGCCGGAGCGGGTGACGGTGCCTCCGGCGGGCATGCCCTCGCCGGCCAGGACCTTGGTGAGCGTGGTCTTGCCGGCGCCGTTGCGGCCGACCAGGCCGATGCGGTCGCCGGGGGCGACGCGGAACGAGGCGGACTCGATGAGGACGCGGGCACCGGCCCGCAGTTCCACGGAGGTGGCAGTGATCATGGAAGGGTGCTCCTGGCACGGCTGACTGACTGCTGGGGGATCGACCGTGGTCGACGGGGATCGCGACGGCTGCCGTCGCCGAACGGCCTAATGCCCTGGATCTACTGCCATGCGCGCCAGTGTAGACAGCGCGGTGAGCCGTCCCCAAACCACTTGCCGGGCCCGCGACGCGAGGTGGATCACGCCGCCGTCAGGGCTCGGTGCGGCGCTCGCGCCAGCGGCCGGCCAGCCGGACGGCCAGCTGCACCAGCCCGGTGACGGCGAGCACCCCGACGGTCGCGGCCAGCGCGCCGACCCACGGCCGGGTGAACAGGCTGCCGCCCAGCAGCCCCATCAGGGCGTACGTCATGGCCCAGGCCACGCAGCCGACCAGGTCGGCGAGGAGCAGGCGGGGCCAGGGGTAGGCGATCAGGCCGGCGGCGAGCAGCACCGGGATGCGCCCGCCGGGGACGAGCCGGCCGACCACGATCACGTGGTCGCCGCGCGTGCCGAGCCGGCGGCGGGCGCGGTCGAGCTGGTCCTCCGTCTCCCCGCGGCGGATCCAGCGCGCCGCCCCGCGTCCGCCGTAGCGGCAGACCGCGTAGGTGGTCAGGTCGCCGGCCATGGCGGCCAGCACGGCGACGGCCAGCACCAGCAGGATCGAGCGCCCCGGGGTGTGCAGGGCGAGCGCGGAGGCCGCGGAGAGCACCGGCCCGGTGGGGATCACCGGAACGATCGAGCCGATCAGCACGGCGAGCGCGAGCAGCGGGTAGCTGGCCGTCTCCGCCTCGGTCAGCAGGTCGGCGGCGGCGTTCACCTCGGCTGCTCCCCCGGCCGGCGGGGCGCCCGCGTTCCCGGGGAGGGGGCGGTCGCCGGCCGGCCGGGGCGGCGGCCGATTCGTCCGTCGGGGGCGTCGCCGCCGGCGGGGCCGCGGTAGGGGCGGGCGTGGTCGGCGCCGGCGACGCCGACCACTCCGCCGGGCGGGGTGATCAGCACCTCGGTGTCCAGTCCGGCCGCGGCCACCTCGGCGGCGAACCGGTGCGGCGGGTCCACCAGCAGGTGCCGCATCCAGCGGCCGGCGCCGTAGGGGCTCAGCGTGCCCCAGTGGATCGGCACCGCGAAGGCGGGGGCGATCCGCCGGACGGCCTCGGCCGCGCGGGCCGGGTCCAGGTGTCCGGGGCCGAGGTTCGGGCCCCAGCCCCAGACCGGCAGCAGGGCGACGTCCAGCCGGGGGCGCGGCGCGGCGGCGCGGTCCTGGTGGCGGGGCGTGGCCGGTCCGCCGTCGCCGCCCGGGGGCGGGGCGGTCTGCGGGGCTGGGGCGTCCTGCTCGGCCGGGGCGTTCCGCGGGGGCGGGGCGACGTCGCGGGGACCGCCGGCGGAGATCGTCGCGGCGCGGCCGGCCAGGTCGGCCAGGTCGGCCATGCCGTCGAAGAGGTCGGTGTCGCCGGCGAAGTACACGTGGTGCTCGGTGCTGCGCATCAGGTAGCCCACGGCGACCGCGCGGATCCCGCGGACGGCCGGGCGGCGGGCGCCGTCGTGCACGGCCTCGGTCGCGGTGAGGGTGAGGCCGCCGCGGCGCAGGCTCTCGCCGGGGGCGAGTTCGGTGACGTGGGTGAAGCCCTTGCGGCGCAGCCAGGGTCCGGCACCGGCCGGCACGACGACCGGGACGGCGCGGCCGAGCAGGCGCAGTGAGGGCAGGTGCAGGTGGTCGGCGTGCAGGTGGGAGATCACCACCAGGTCCACGCCGGCGTGGTGGACGGCCTCGACCGGGGCGCCGACCCTGCGCAGGGCGATCACCCGGGAGACCAGCACCGGATCGGTCAGCACCCGGCACCCGCCGATCTCCACCAGGACGGTGGAGTGGCCGAGGAAGCGCATCGGCGGTATCGGTCGCCCGCCGGAGGGCCGCCTCAGGGGGTCGGAGTCGACACGTCGCACCAGACGACCTTACCGGTCGGTGTCTGGTAGGAGCCCCAGCTGTCGGCGACGGCGCCGACCAGCAGCAGTCCGCGTCCGCTCTCCGCGAGGTGGTCGGGGTCCGGCGCCTGGGCGGTGCGGGCCTCCCGCATCCGCAGGTCGGCGAGTTCCTGCTCCGGCACGCTGTCGTCGCTGTCCACCACGGCGAGGCGGAGGCGTCCCTCGCCGCGCAGCAGGCTGACCGCGAAGACGCGTCCCTCGCCGACGTGGCGCACCGCGTTGGTGACGAGTTCGGAGACGAGCAGCTCCAGGCTGGCGGCGACCTCCTCGGAGGTGCCGTCGGGGAGGCTGTGCAGGAGGGCGTGGCGGGCCCGCGGCACGGCGGCGTCCTGTGCCCGCATGCGCAGCGACATCAGCAGGGGGCCGGAGGGGGCGGGGACCGCGGGGCGGGCCGGCCCGTGGGGTTGCGCGGGATCGTGCTGGTGGGGGACGTGCGCGCGTTCGCCGCGGCGGGTGTGGCGCCGGCGTGCGGCGTCCGCGGCCCCCGGGAACGGTATGGGAATGCTTCCGGTGTCCACCCTGCCCGTCCTCTGGCTCGTACTCGACGGTCGGTCCTGAGCGCCCCCGTCGCCGCCCCGGTAACCGGCCACAGGCCGGCGCGGTGGTCCACCGTACTTCCCTCCAGTACGAAAAGCACACTCATCCAGACATTTGTTCGCCACATGCCGTTTACCCGCACGAAGCGCCCGAGCCGGTCCGCCCCGGTTGGGAAGGCGCGACCCGGGTGGTCGCATGGAGGGTGCCGGGACGGAAGGAGACGCCATGGTGGAACCGCTCGCCGACGGGGTCACCCGCCTCCTCCACGGCTCCCGGGAGTTCGCCGTGCGCGGCCCGGAGGGCAACGTCGGGAGCGTCGGCCGCCACCGGCCCGGCTCCCCCACCGCCGGCGCCTGACGACCACCGGGCCGGTTCAGCTGGTGCGCCAGGCCGCCTTGCGCGCCGAACGGGCGGCGGCCGGGTCGGGGTGGACGGCGGCGATGGCGGCCAGCACCTCCGCCGCGCGCGGGTGCGGCCCGGCCGCCACCGCGCGGAAGAGGTCGTGCGGGCCCGCGATCGGCGCCTGCTCCAGGTGGGCCAGGAGCAGGTGCGGGTCGGCGTGGTCCACCAGGGCCGCGGCGGTGTCCACCCACAGCACGGTGGCGTCCGCCTCGTCCAGCGCCGCCGGGTCCGGGTCGTCGCCGTCGGCGGACATCAGCCACAGCAGGGCGTGCGGGCGCAGCACGCCGCCGGCCGCCGCGGCGGCCCGCACCCCGGGCACCGCCGGCGCGCCCACCATCCGCAGGGCGTCGAAGGCCATCGCCCGCAGCAGCGGGCTGTCCCCGCCGGCCGCGGCCAGCAGTTCGTCCACCGCCCGGTCCACCGGGCGGGCGGCCAGCCAGGCGCGGTACTCGGCGCGGGCCGGCCCCGGCGAGTACGCCACGCAGGCGGTCAGCATCTCCACGGCGCTCTGCTCGATGTGCCCGCCCTCGGTCTGCGCCACGGCGCAGATCTCCTCCAGCTTGGCCTGCACGGCCCAGTTGCCCAGGGAGGACAGCTCGACCAGGCGGGCGCGGTCCGCGGTGGCGCACCACTGGCAGCGCAGCCAGTCCGAGGCGCAGTGCGGGCAGGCCGACGGCCCCTCGGGGCAGGCGTGCGAGGAGCGCTGGACGGCGCCGATGTCGGCGAGGGTGTCCAGGAAGGCGTCCAGCAGGCCGGGCAGCCGGCGGTGCTCGTCGGGGCCGAGGGGGCGCTGCTCCTCGACGCAGCGGTGCAGCAGGTGCAGCAGCCCGGCGACCGAGGCCGGGCCGGCCTCCAGGTGCAGCACGGCCAGCAGCTGCGGAGCGTGGCGCTCCAGCTCGTCGGCGAGCGGGCCGGGCTCCAGGTGGTCCTCCGCCAGCGCCCGCCAGGACTCGAACAGCGCGGACCAGGCACGCAGCACGGCCTGCGGGTCGCGGTCCCAGGCCGTGGTGCGCCAGGCGGCGCGGGCCGTGCCGTCGTGGGCCTCCACGAGCCCGGCGATGCGGGCCCGGCGCCAGACCTCGGCGGCGCCGGCCGGCAGGTCCAGCTCGCGCTCGGCCCGGCGCGCCTCGCGCAGCGGCAGGTCGCCGCGCTCTGTGACGGGCACCGAGGGGCGGGCCCAGCGGGCGATCGAGACCTCGTCGTCCAGACGGCGCCGCACCCGCTCGGCGAGCTGGTCGGTGGCGGTGCGGCGTCGGATGCGCGGGCGCACGTAGCGGGTGCGCAGCGGGGCGGGCTGCTGCTCCGGGGCGGCGGTCGGCCCGACCGGCTCGCCGGAGGGCGTCCCGGGCGCGGTCGGGCGCACGAGGGAGAAGGGGCGGGCATCACGGTTGCGGAGGTTCCGAGACGTCACGCCTGCAGTCTCCCCGTTGTGATGGCTCGATGTCACATCGGGTCTGGGATCCGTCCGATTTCGTCCTTCCGCGGTCGCCGGCCCGGTTGGCGCGCCCGGGGCCGGGACACTCCGGGAGAGCGGGCCCGGCGTCCGCCGGAGTCCGGCGGGTGGGACGGGGCACGCGGGAGCGGAGCGGGATTCACCCGTTCGGCCCTTTCCCACCGGGCCCGCGCCGGCTTCACGTGGGCCCGCCCCGCCTTCACGCCGGCCCGTCCCGCCCGCACGCGGGTCGCCGCCGCGCACGGCGGCGGCCGTCCCCGGCGGCTTCGCGGCACCCCCACCGGTGGCCGCGGCCCCGGTGGCGGGAGGGCGTGCGGGGAGGTCACACCAGGGCGGTGAGGAAGCGGCGGAGGCGTTCGGCGTAACCGGTCGGGTCGGCGTTCCACATGCCGCCGTGGCCGGCGTGGACCACCCGGTGCAGCATCACCACGTCGGGGCGGAGTTCGGCCAGGCGGCGGGTGGGTTCCCAGGGCACGGCGGGGTCGTCCGGGCCGTGCACCAGCAGGGTGGGGACGGCGAGGTCGCCGGCCCTGGCCACCCAGTCGAAGCGGTCCAGGTCGATGCCGGTGCGGCGGACGACGGAGCGGACACCGAGCGGAAGGAGGCGCTCCGGCACGCCGCGCAGGGAGGCCTGGCGGCGCAGCACGGCGCGCCAGTCGAGGACGGGCGAGTCCAGGACGAGGCCGACGACGCGGTCGCGCACCGGCGAGCGGTCGGCCGCCTGCAGCGCGATGGCGGCACCGGTGGACAGCCCGAGCAGGACGATGCGGTGCGCCCCGTGGGACACCGCGTGCCGCAGGACGGCGTCGACGTCCCGCCACTCGGTGTCGCCGAGGTGCCGGATGCCGTCCGGGGAGGGCGGCGCGCCTGGGTCGCCGCGGTAGGTCACGGAGACGGTGGGCAGCTTCAGGTCGTGCAGCAGCGGCAGCACGTTGAGGGCGTGCTCGGGGCCGGCGACGATGCCGTGCACCACGACGACGCAGGTGCGGCGTTCGGCCGGGACGTACCAGGCGGGCAGGTCGCCGAGTTCCCCCTTGATCGCGAGCCGCTCGTGCTCCAGGCCGAGGGCGGAGCCGGGGTCGCCCCGGTGGAGGGCCGGGGTGAGCCGGGCCGGGGTGCCGGCGGGCGGCGTCGGGCCGGCGACCACGGTCCGGGACACCGAGACGTCGGTGGCCTCGACGACCTCGCCGAGCACGGTGTGCCGTTCGGACCAGGTCAGCCCGAAGGTGCCGGGCAGGGCGGACCACGGGTTGCGCTCCAGCACGACGTGGTCGGAGCCGCCGGAGAGCACCCGGACGGGCGCGGGGGTGGTGCGCCGTGGATCCAGGACGAGGTTGGACAGGGAGCGGCCCGCCGCGGCGATCGCGGCCGCCGCGGCCGCGGTTCCTCCGGCGAGCGTGGCGGTGGCGGTGAGGGTTGCCCTGCGCATGGTTCATATGGTGCGGGGCGCGGGGAGTGTTCGCCTCTCGGGCGCGGGAAACCGGCCTCCCTCGGGCGTGGGGTGCCGGCCGCCGCCCACGCCCGAGCGGGGGGCGTCAGGGGACGAGCAGGACCTTCCCGGCGGCGCGCCCGGCCTCCTCGACGGCCTTGGCGTAGTCCTCCAGGCCGAACTCGGCGGTGATCAGCGGCGCCGGGGTGAGCAGTCCGGCGTTGAACGCGCGCACGGCGTGCGCCCAGGCGTCGGAGGGGGCGCCGAAGACGGTGTGCAGCTGTATCTGCCGCACCACCAGGTCGATCGGGTCGAGGTCGACCGCGCCGGGCGCCGGTATGCCGGTGAGGACCACCCGCCCGCCGCGGCGGGCCAGCCGCACGCTGTCCGCGGCGGTGGAACGCGCCCCGGCGGTCTCCACCACCAGGTCGTAGCGGCCGGCCTCCCGGGCGGCCTCCTCGGGGCTGATCAGCCGGGTGGCGCCGAAGGCCATCGCCCGCTCGGCCCGGGCGGTGTTGCGGGTGACCACGGTGAGCTCGGCCGGGTGGCAGGCGGCGTACAGCTGGGCGCCGAGCATGCCCAGCGTGCCGCCGCCGACCACCGCGACGCGCTCGCCGGGCAGGCCGGGGCAGCGCAGCTGGGTCGCGGCCATGACGGCGGCCGGTTCCAGCAGGGCGGCGGCACGCAGGTCGGCGTCGTCGGAGAGCGGGTGGAGCAGCCGGGCCGGCAGCACCACGTGGTCCGCGAAGGCGCCGGGCAGGGTGAAGCCGGTCTCCTCGTAGCCGGCCTCGCACAGCGAGGTGTCGCCGAAGCGGCAGCGGTCGCAGAGTCCGCAGCTGCGGAACCCCTCGGCGACCGCCTTGCACCCGACGAGCCGCTCGGGCACGCCCGGGCCGACCGCCTCCACCGTGCCGGACCACTCGTGACCGGGCACGATCGGGTAGACGCAGTACTGGGCGGGGCGCGTGCCGGTGTACAGCTCACGGTCGCTGCCGCACAGGCCGGCGGCGCCCACCCTGACCCGGACCTCGCCCGGGCCGGGTTCGCGGACCGGACCCTCCACCAGGCGGTGTCTGCCGGGTGCCTCCAGGAGGACGGACCGCGAGTCCGTGCTCGTCATACCTGGTTCTCCTCACGTGCCGGGCGCCCTGTCAGCGCGGCCGGAGCGAGGACCGGGCACCCGTGCGGGTGACCCGCGCTCCTCGCCGACCGCGTGGTCCGCACAGTGTTACGCACCGGTTGGACTACCGCGCCGGCTCGTTCTGCTGGGACTGACGGCGCTCCCAGCCCTCGGCGAACAGGTCGAAGTGCACGTCACCGCGGGGGTGGGCGTCGAAGACCGCGGGGTCCAGGGTGATGCCGAGGCCGGGGCCGGTGGGGAGGGCGAAGTAGCCGTCGACGACCTCGGGGTTGCCGGTGGCGGCGTCCTTGACCCAGGAGTCGGCGAAGTCGTTGAAGTGCTCCTGGATCTTGAAGTTGGGGGTGCAGGCTGCCAGGTGCAGGTTGGCGGCGGTGGCGACGGGGCCGCAGACGTTGTGCGGGGCCACGACGACGCCGTAGGTCTCGGCGGTGGCGGCGACCTTGCGGGTCTCCAGGATGCCGCCGAAGTGCGAGATGTCGGGCTGGATGATGTCCAGCGACTGCGACTCCAGCAGGTCGCGGAACTCGCCGCGCTCGTGCACCCGCTCCCCGGCGGCGACCGGGATGTTGACGTTCGCCGCCACCTTGGCCAGGCCCTTGGCGTTGGACGGCGGGACGGGCTCCTCGATCCAGCTCGGGGCGAAACGTTCCAGCTCGCGGGAGATCCGGATGGCGGTGGCCGGGCTGAACCGGCCGTGCATCTCGATCAGGATCTCCACGTCGTCGCCGACGGTCTCCCGGATGGCCTCCACCAGCGCGAGGGAGTGCAGGGTCTCGGCGCGGTCGAGCTCCAGGGAGCCGGCGCCGAACGGGTCGACCTTCAGGGCCCGGTAGCCGCGGTCGACGACGCGCCGGGCGGCCCTGCCGAACTCCTCGGGGGTGCGCTCGACGGTGTACCAGCCGTTGGCGTAGGCCTTGATCCGGTCCCGTACCTTGCCGCCGAGCAGCCGGTAGACCGGCTGGTCGAGCGCCTTGCCGATGATGTCCCAGCAGGCCATCTCGATGACGGCGGTGGCGCTCATGGTGACCTCGCTGGGCCGGGCGTAGTCGTGCAGGGTCATCCGCTGCACCAGCGCCTCGATGTCGAACGGGTCGAAGCCGATGACGTGCCGCGGAACGGCCTCGGTGAGGCAGCCGAGGACGGCGTCGGTGTGGTTGACCATGCGCACCTCACCGAGCCCGACGTGGCCCTCGTCGGTGTGGACCTCGACGAACGTGAGGTTGCGCCAGGGGGTTCCGAGCACTCGGGTCTGCACCTTCGTGATCTTCACGGGGCTCACCTTTCCATGCCGTTCACACGGATGAGACATCTGATGTCTGATGATGATGGGAACGCGCTGACGGACGAGCAAGACCTCGGGAGAGCGCGCGGCCTGGAACGGCCGTATCCGGCCGCGGCGGACGCCCCGACCGGTTCGGAACGGGCAGACTCAGCAGGCAGACTCAGCGGGCACACTCGTGGAACCGTCCGGCACCAAGCATGCGGCGGAACCTGACCGGCGGCGTGACTCGACACGGACGGAAGGCGGTGGGGCACATGCCCAAGCAGGCACGGCGCAGCCTGGGCGAGCAGGTGGCGGAAGAGATCATCGAGGCGGTCGTCGCCGGCGACCAGGCCGTCGGCGAGCTGCTGCCACCCGAGTGGGAGCTGGCCGAGCAGTTCGGCGTCAGCCGGCTGACCGTGCGGGAGGCCATCGGCATCCTGCGGCAGAAGTCCGTGGTGCGGGTGCAGCGCGGACGCGGCACCCTGGTGCTGCCGTTCGACGAGTGGTCACCCCTGGACCCGGCGCTGTTCGCGGCGCAGGCCTCCCGCGGCGGCTGGGCCGACCGGCTGCGCGCCGTGCTGGAGACCCGCCGCTTCGTGGAGTCCGGCGCCGCCGAGCTGGCCGCGCAGCGGCGGGGCGACGCGGACCTCGCGGCGATGGAGACCTCGCTCGCCGCCATGCGCGAGGCGGGAGGGGACGTGGACGGCTTCGTGGAGGCCGACATGGCCTTCCACGACGCGGTGATGACGGCCGCCGGGAACCCGGTGATGGCCGCCCTGTTCGGGCCGGTCCGCGAGCTGCTCTACCGGGGCCGGTGGGCCACCTCGCGCGACCCCCGTGCCCGGCGGAGCGCCTGCGCCGAGCACGCCGCGATCCTGGAGGCGATCCGGCGGGGCGAGGCGCCGGATGCCTACCGGCTGATGCGCGAGCACCTGCGCCGGACCGAGCACACGCTCGCCGAGCAGGCCTGGGAGGACGACGCGCCGGCGCGGGACGGCGCCGCCGCCGAGCAGACCCCGGTCGGCGCGGCCGGCGACGCGGCCTGAGCCGGCCGGATGCGCGCCACGGCGGCGTCCGGCGCGGCGGCCGTCGCGGCGCGCCGCGCCCGACCAGTGCTCAGCGCGCCGCGCCCAGCACGGCCACCACCACGGCGGCCGTCAGCGCCGCCGAGGCCACCAGCACCCCGCACAGCAGCCGGAACCGCAGCCGGCGGTAGACGGCGACGTACTCCTGGCGCACCTCCACGCACCGCCGGGCGATCCGCCGCACCGTCTCCCGGGAGATCTCCAACTGCTCCTCGCGGTAGATCCGCTCGACCTCCTCGCGCTGCGCGGTGGTGAGCCAGGGCAGACGCGCGGTGAACGCCGCCGCCCGCCGGCCCGCCGCGGCGATCTCCGCCTGCCACAGCAGGTAGCCCTCGATCCGGGCGAGCGCCGCGCCGGTCAGCGTGACGTCGTCGGCCGCGGCGGAGGGCGCGCCCCCGGACTCGGTGCCGGGCTCGGGGCCGGGCCTGGGGCCGGGCTCGGGGCCCGGCTCGGGGCCCGGCTCGGGGCCGGGCGCCGGCCCCCCGGCGACCACCGGCTCGCCCGAGGCCGCCGCCGGAACGCGCGGCCGGCCGTCCCCGCCACCCGGCTCGCCGGGCGCCGCCCTCCGGGTCACCGTTCCCCGCCGCGCGGGCCGTGCGAGGAGGAACCGCCCTCCGACCCGCCCGCCTGGGCCTCGTCGGTCGCCTCCACCACCCGGGTGAGCGCCTTGTCCTCCTCGCGGTTCTCCATGTAGTCCAGCGCCGCGACGTGCGGATGGTGCAGGTCGAACGCCGGGGACTCGGACCGGATGCGCGGCAGGGTGGTGAAGTTGTGCCGGGGCGGCGGGCAGGAGGTCGCCCACTCCAGGGACCGGCCGAACCCCCACGGGTCGTCGCCCACCACCCGTTCGCCGTACTTGGCGGTCTTCCAGACGTTGTAGAAGAACGGCAGCGTGGAGGCGCCCAGCAGGAAGGCGCCGATCGAGGACACCATGTTCAGCCCGGTGAAGCCGTCGGCCGCCAGGTAGTCGGCGTACCGCCGTGGCATTCCCTCGGCACCCAGCCAGTGCTGGACCAGGAAGGTCGTGTGGAATCCGATGAAGAGCGTCCAGAAGTGCAGGTATCCGAGGCGCTCGTCGAGCATCTTCCCGGTCCACTTCGGCCACCAGAAGTAGAAGCCGCCGAACATGGCGAAGACGACGGTGCCGAAGACCACGTAATGGAAGTGCGCCACCACGAAGTACGTGTCGGTCACGTGCCAGTCCAGCGGCGGAGAGGCCAGCAGCACACCGGTGAGGCCGCCGAGGACGAACGTGAGCAGGAATCCGATCGCCCACACCATCGGCGTCTCGAAGGACAGCGACCCCCGCCACATCGTGCCGATCCAGTTGAAGAACTTCACCCCGGTCGGAACGGCGATCAGGAACGACATGAAGGAGAAGAACGGCAGCAGCACCTGGCCCGTCGGGAACATGTGGTGCGCCCACACGGTCACCGAGAGGCCGGCGATCGCGATCGTCGCCGCCACCAGACCGCTGTAGCCGAAGATCGGCTTGCGGCTGAAGACCGGAATGATCTCGGTGATGATGCCGAAGAACGGCAGCGCGATGATGTACACCTCGGGGTGCCCGAAGAACCAGAACAGGTGCTGCCACAGCATCGCCCCGCCGTTGGCGGGGTTGAACACCTGGGCGCCCAGTTGCCGGTCCGCCTCCAGCACCAGCAGCGCCGCGGCCAGCACCGGGAAGGCCAGCAGCACCAGCACGCTGGTGAGCAGGATGTTCCAGGTGAAGATCGGCATGCGGAACATCGTCATGCCCGGGGCGCGCATGCAGATGATCGTGGTGATGAAGTTGACCGCGCCGAGGATCGTGCCGAAGCCGGAAAGGCCCAGGCCCATGATCCACAGGTCGCCGCCGATCTCCGGGGAGTGCCTCCCGTCGGACAGCGGCGTGTAGGCGAACCAGCCGAAACTGGCCGGCCCCTCCGGGGTGAGGAAACCCGAGACGGTGATCAGCCCGCCGAACAGGTACAGCCAGTAGGCGAACATGTTCACCCGCGGGAAGGCCACGTCCGGCGCGCCGATCTGCAGCGGCATGATCCAGTTGGCGAACCCCGCGAAGAGCGGCGTGGCGAACAACAGCAGCATGATCGCGCCGTGCATCGTGAACAGCTGGTTGTACTGCTCGTTCGATACGATGTGCGTACCGGGCCGCGCGAGTTCCGCCCGGATGAGCAGCGCCAGCACGCCTCCGATGACGAAGAAGACGAACGAGCTGACGATGTAGAGGGTTCCGATGGTCTTGTGGTCGGTGGTGGTGAGCCACCGGACCACCTGGTTCCCGGGCCGGCGGCGCTCGGAAACCGATCCGAATCCGGCGGCGGTGCCGATGTCGGCTCCACTGGGGGCGGTGGTCTGCTCGGACACTCGTGTTCTCTCCACTTCGGCCACTTCGAAGGAGAAGTGGTGGACGGCGATGGCGGACGGGCCGCCTGCGAATCCCCACTCTCGTGCCTCGGAGAAACTCCCGGAGGGACCGACCGCGCCCGGGATGTCGCGCCGTTGACGCCCCCGGCCCACCTCCCGCGAACACCGGCCCACCGGGCCGCGGGTGGCGCCGCGCCGCCAGATTCCGCCGTTCCCCGCCCGGGGACGGCCCCGCCCGCGCACCCCGCCGCCCGCCCGCGCACCCCGCCGTTCCCCGCCCGGACGCGGGGAAATTCCACCCGGACGGGCGACCGCCGGAGCGAACAGCCTTCCGCCCCCGGAAGGATGAACCCGGCCGGCCGCGCCGGGGCCCAACGCCCCGGCCCGGCGGGCCCACCGGGGAGCGGGCGAGAGGGCTGACGGTCCATCACCGGCCACCACCGAACCCCGCCCGCGCTCTTGACCCGGGCATTCCCGGTGCATAGGTTCGGCGCAAGCCCGGCCACCTGTCCGCCCGTCCGCCAACCCCTCCGGCCCCGCAGCCGCCGCTCGGGCAACGCCGCGCCACCGCGCCGCGCGCCCGCGTGCCGGCACACCCGCGGGAACCCGCCGGAGCGCACCCACGCACCCGGTACACAGGAGGCCCGGTCGACATGGTCAACCAGGACACCCCCGAACTCGGCGTCGGCCTCGTCGGCTACGCCTTCATGGGCGCCACCCACTCACACGCCTGGCGCACCGCCCCCCGCTTCTTCGACCTCCCGCTGCGCCCCCGCCTGGCCGCCCTGGCCGGACGGGACCGGACCGCCGTGCGCGCCGCGGCCGAACGGATGGGCTGGGCGGCGGTGGAAACCGACTGGCGGGCCCTGATCGCCCGGGACGACGTGCAGCTCGTCGACATCTGCACCCCCGGCGACACCCACGCCGAGATCGCCCTCGCCGCCCTGGAGGCCGGCAAGCACGTGCTGTGCGAGAAGCCCCTGGCCAACTCCGTCGCGGAGGCCGAGGCGATGGCCGCGGCCGCCGAGAAGGCCCGCGAGCGCGGCCTGCGCGCCATGGTCGGCTTCAGCTACCGGCGCGTCCCGGCCGTCGCGCTGGCCCGGCAGATGGTCGCCGAGGGCCGGCTGGGCACCATCCGGCACGTGCGCGCCGTCTACCTCCAGGACTGGATCACCGACCCGGAGTTCCCGCTGACCTGGCGGCTGCGCAAGGAGCGGGCCGGCTCCGGGGCGCTCGGCGACATCGGCGCGCACATCGTCGACCTCACCCAGTTCGTCACCGGACAGCTGATCACCGGCGTGTCCGGACTGACCGAGACGTTCGTCCGGGAACGCCCGCTGCCGCAGGCCGCCGCCGGACTGTCCGCCACCGGCGGCGAGGAACGCGGCGAGGTCACCGTGGACGACGCGGCGCTGTTCTTCGGCCGGCTCTCCGGCGGCGCCCTGGCCAGCTTCGAGGCCACCCGCTTCGCCAGCGGCCGGAAGAACGCCATGCGGATCGAGATCAACGGCTCGCTCGGCTCGCTCGCCTTCGACTTCGAGTCCATGAACGAGCTGCTCTTCCACGACGAGACCCTCCCGGCGCGGGAGGCCGGCTTCCGGCGCATCCTGGCCACCGAGCCCACCCACCCCTACGCCGGGGCCTGGTGGCCGCCCGGCCACGGGCTGGGCTACGACCACACCTTCGTGCACCAGGCCAAGGACCTCGTCGAGGCGATCGCCGAGGAGCGCGACGCGGAGCCCACCTTCGCCGACGGCCTGCGGGTGCAGCGGGTGCTGGCCGCCGTCGAGGCCAGCGCCGCCGACCGCTCCGTGTGGACCCCGGTCCCGGGCGCCTGACCACACCGCGCCGTCAGCCACCCACCCACCTGCGCGCCGCCGCCACACGGGGCCGGCCGGGGCCCGGCCGGGCCCCGGCCGGGCCCCGGCACGTCGCGGCGCACGACACAGAGGATGACACCGCGATGACGCGTCCGATCACCCTGTTCACCGGTCAGTGGGCCGACCTGCCCTTCGAGGAGATGTGCCGGCTCGCCTCCGGCTGGGGCTACGAGGGCCTGGAGATCGCCTGCTGGGGCGACCACTTCGACGTGCGGCGCGCGCTGGAGGACGACGGCTACGTCGCCGAGCGCCGCGCCATCCTGGACGAGCACGGCCTGGAGGTCTGGACGATCTCGGCGCACATGGTCGGCCAGGCCGTCTGCGACCACCCCATCGACGAGCGCCACCGGGCCATCCTGCCGGCCCGCGTCTGGGGCGACGGCGAACCCGAAGGGGTGCGCCGTCGCGCCGCCGACGAGATGAAGGCCACCGCCCGCGCCGCCGCCCGGCTCGGGGTCGACACCGTGGTCGGGTTCACCGGCTCCAGCATCTGGCACACCGTGGCGATGTTCCCGCCCGTCCCACCGGAGATGATCGAGGCCGGCTACCAGGACTTCGCCGACCGCTGGAACCCGATCCTGGACGTCTTCGACGAGGTCGGCGTGCGCTTCGCCCACGAGGTCCACCCCAGCGAGATCGCCTACGACTACTGGTCCACCGTCCGCGCGCTGGAGGCCGTCGACCGCCGGGAGGCGTTCGGCCTCAACTTCGACCCCAGCCACTTCGTCTGGCAGGACCTCGACCCGGTCGGCTTCCTGTGGGACTTCCGCGACCGGATCTACCACGTGGACTGCAAGGAGTCGGTCAAGCAGCTCAACGGGCGCAACGGCCGCCTCGGCTCCCACCTGCCCTGGGGCGACCCGCGCCGCGGCTGGGACTTCGTCTCCACCGGCCACGGCGACGTCCCCTGGGAGCCGGTGTTCCGGATGCTCAACTCCATCGGCTACGACGGCCCGATCAGCGTCGAGTGGGAGGACGCCGGCATGGACCGGCTGGCCGGCGCCCCGGACGCCCTGGAGTTCGTCCGCCGCCTGAACGCCATCACCCCGCCGACCAGCTCCTTCGACTCCGCCTTCGGCAACAACTGATCCACGGCTCCCGGGTGGGCGAGGCCGCCGCCTCCCCCACCCGGGCCCCGCCGGGTCGTTAGTCCGCCGCCTGGCCGGGTAGGCGCACCGCGTCCGACGACGCCAGTGAGGTGCGGCGATGGCGACAGTCAGCGAAGCGATCGAGCACGGCCCGCGCAGCCCGTTCCGTCTGCCCGTCGCCGCCTGGTTCCAGGCCGTGCGGCGGACCGGCCGGGAGTTCTCCTACGACACCCTCAGCGACCGGGCCGCGGCGCTGACCTACTACGGGGTGCTGTCGATCTTCCCCGCCGCCCTGGTGCTGGTCTCCGTCCTCGGCATGCTGGGGCCGGACACCACCGACGCCCTGCTGGAGAACCTCCGGCAGGTGGCGCCCGGCGGCACGGTGGACACCGTGCGGAACGTCCTGGACGACCTCCAGGCGAGCCGGGGCGCCGGCCTCATCGCCGTGGCCGGCCTGCTCGGCGCCCTGTGGACGGCCTCCGGGTACGTCTCCGCCTTCATGCGGGCGGCCAACATCGTCTACGACGTGCCGGAGGGCCGCCCCTTCCTGGTGACCACCGCGGTGCGCCTGCTCATGGCCGTCTGCCTGACCATCGCGGTGGTGGCCGGCGCGGTGATCGTGGTGTTCACCGGCGACCTGGCGCGGGACGTGGGCGACGCCCTCGGCCTCGGCCAGACGGCGGTCACCGTCTGGTCCATCGCCAAGTGGCCGGTGCTGCTGCTGCTGATGATCCTGATCGTCTCGCTGCTGTTCTGGGGCTCGCCCAACGCCCGCCCCGGCGGGCTGCGCTGGATCGCCCCCGGCGGGACCCTCGCCGTGGTCATCTGGCTGCTGGCCAGCGCCGGCTTCGCGTTCTACGTGGCCAACTTCGGCAACTACAACCGCACCTACGGCACGCTCGCCGGGGTCATCGTCTTCCTGGTCTGGTTGTGGCTGACCAACCTGGCGCTGCTGCTCGGCTGCGAACTCAACGCCGAGCTGGCCCGGGCGCGGGCCGTCGCCGGCGGGCACTACGTCGCCGACGAGCCCTACGTGCCGCTGCGGGACCGGCGCAAGGTGCCGGAGACCACCAACCCGGCGCTCACCCCCGAGCAGACCCCGCGGGAGGAGGCGGCGGAGGTCACCGGCGGCGCCGGCGCACCGGCCGCACCGCCGGCACCCGGGGCCGGCGGCGTCGCGGCCGACGACGGCGGACGCGGCGGCAGCCGGCCGGCCGGCTGATCCCCCGTCTCCCCCCGCCCCCTCGGTGCGCTCGGTGCGGTGCGCTCGGGCGACGCCGGGCGCACCGCGCCGGTGGTCCGGCCCCGGCCGGCCGCGGGCTCAGACGGTCAGCAGCTCGCCGGCGATGCTGGCCCCGACCCCCTCCAGCAGGGACGCCGCCTCGGCCATCGACCGGCGGGGATCCGGTTCGATGTCGGCCAGCGCCCACCACCGCGCGAAGCCGGCCCGCCGCAGCGTCTCCGCGTCCAGCCGCAGCACCCCGCAGACGGCCACCACCGGGATGCCCGCCCGCCGCGCCGCCTCGGCCACGCCCGCCGGCGCCTTGCCGTGCAGCGTCTGGCGGTCCATCGAGCCCTCCCCGGTGACCACCAGGTCGGCGCGGCCCAGCTCCTCCGCGAAGCCGGTGACCTCCAGCATCATCTCGATGCCGGACCGGCGGGTCCCGCCCAGCACGGCGAGCACGCCGTAGCCGATGCCCCCGGCCGCCCCGGCGCCCGGAGCACCGGCCAGGTCGGTGCCGGTGGCCGCGCCGACCACCTCGGCGAACCGGCCGAGGGCCGCGTCCAGCAGCGCCACGTCGGCCGGGGTCGCCCCCTTCTGCGGGCCGTAGACGGCCGCCGCGCCGTCCTCGCCGAGCAGCGGATTGTCGACGTCGGCGGCCAGCACGATCCGCACCCGGCCCAGGCGCGGGTCCAGGCCGGACAGGTCCACGGTGCGCAGGTCGCGCAGCGCGGCACCGCCCGGCGGCAGATCCCGGCCGTCGGCGTCCAGCAGCCGGGCACCGAGGGCGCTCAGCATGCCGGCGCCGCCGTCCGTGGTGGCGCTGCCCCCGACGCCCAGCACGATGGTGCGCGCGCCGGCGTCCAGCGCGGCCGCGATCAGCTCCCCGGTGCCGTACGTCGTGGCGGTCAGCGGCGCGGGGCGGCCCTCGGGCAGCCGTCGCAGTCCGGAGGCCTCCGCCATCTCCAGCACCGCGAGCGGGGCGGGGAGGGCGGAGTCGTCGGCCGCGCCCGTGGCGGCGGCCTCGCCGAGCGCGAAGGCGGCCCGCACCGGTTCCCCGGTCGGGCCGGAGACGGTGACGGTGTGCCGGGCGTAGCCGGCGGCCACGGCGGCGTCCACCGTGCCGTCCCCGCCGTCCGCGACCGGCAGTTCCACGGTGCGCACGCCGGGCAGGGCCTTGCGGAGGCCGGCGGCCAGCGCCGCGGCCACCTCCACCGCGGTGGCCGAGCCCTTGAACTTGTCCGGGGCGATCAGCACGCTCCGGGAGCCCGCCACCGCCTCGGGCTGCTGCTGGTTGACCATGACCTGTTCGTCTCCGCTCGATTCGGGTGCGCGCCGCTGTCGCATCGTGTGCGCATTCCAGGGGCGCGTCAATAGCGGTCCGACGGGCGGGCGGGGTCACGGCTCCGGCTGGCGGGCCGAGCCTGGCCGACGGGCGTCAGCCGTGGCTGGTGTCGATGACGCAGAAACGGTTGCCCTCGGTGTCGGCCAGCACGACGAAGTCCGCGTCCGCCGGGTAGAGGTCCCAGTCGACGCGCTCCGCGCCGAGGGCGACCAGCCGCTCCACCTCGGCCGCCTGCTCGGCGGCGTCGCGGGCGTAGAGGTCGAGGTGGATGCGGGGGTGCCGCTGGACCGGGGTCTCGCTGAGTCCGAGGGCCAGATGGGTGCCGGGCGCGCCGCCCGCGGGCACCAGCACGGCCCAGTCGTCCTCGACGGCCTCGCGGGGGACGTAGCCCAGCGCCCTGGTCCAGAAGTCGACGGCGCGTCGCACGTCGCCGACGCCCATGACGACCGTTCCGATCCGCAGCATGCGCCGATTCTGGCAGACCGGCGGCCGGCTTCCGGGCGATGCGCCCCGAGGCCCGGCTCAGCGCAGGTTCACCGTGCTGCCCGGCCGCAGCCGCTGGTGCTCCACGCCGATCCCCGGGCCGCCGACGCCCAGCAGCCGCTCGGTGACGGCCAGGCCGTTGGCGTTGAGCAGGCCGTCGTGGAGGGCGAAGGCGCGCTGGGGCGCGACCTCGCGGGCATAGTCGATGACCTCGGCGAGCTTGGCCCAGGGGGCGTGCACCGGCAGCAGCAGGGTGTGCACCGGCACGCCGGGGACGGTCAGGGCGTCACCGGGGTGGAAGAGCGTGCCGTCCACCAGGAAGCCGGTGTTGGCGACGCGCGGGATGTCCGGGTGGATCACGGCGTGCTCGGTGCCGTGCCCGCTGACCTGGAAGCCGGCGGCTTCGAAGGTGTCCTGGTCGCCGACGACGCGCACCGGGACGGGGAGATCGGCGAGCTGCTCGGCGACCGACCGGACCGTCCACACCCGCATGGCGGGGTTGCGCTCCGCGGCGGCGTGCAGCGCGCGGGGGTCGAAGTGGTCGACGTGCTCGTGAGTGATCAGGACGGCGTCGGCGCCGTCCAGTGCCTCGGGCTCGCTGAACGCCCCGGGGTCGATGACCAGCACGCCCGCGCCCTCCTTGGTGACGCGGACGCAGGAGTGGCCGAACTTGGTGAGTTCCATCCCGGCATTCTCGCGGCCACGGGCGCTGCTGTCGCGCCGGTACAGCTGCCCTTGCCCCCATTCGCGCTACACGGGCCCCTTTTGCCCCAAAGGCACCGGAACACATCGCAATGCATCGCAGCATACGGAGATGCTGCGGAACGCCTTGGAATGCATGGGAGTACTCGGAACGCCTGGGAGTACATGGAATGCATGGGAGTACATGGAATGCATGGGAATCCCCCGCAATGCTCCCGAACGCCCCACAACGCCCGGTAAGGGGCCCGAAGGGGGACCCCCTTGTTTCAAGGATTTCACGGGCGGCTCGGGCGGCGCAGCCCCGGTACGGCGATCTGTGGATAACTCCGGGTGTGGCCATGCCAACAGCTCGGGTCCTGGACGGCCAGGGCCACGCCCGCGAGTAGGGAGCAGGCCCGCCGGCCGGGGGGCACGAGCCCGCCGGCCCGGGCGGCACGAGCCCGCCGGCCGGGGATGGGCCTGCCGGCCAGGCGCCCCCGGCTGCCGGCGACAGAGCACCCCTGCCGGCAGCAGGCGGGCCCGCCCGGCCCCGCCTGGGCCCGCCCGGCCCCGCCTGGGCCCGCCCGGCCCGCCCGGGCCCGCCCGGCCCCGCCTGGGCCCGCCCGGCCCGCCCGGGCCAGATCGGCCCGGGCGTTCAGCGGTACTCGGCCAGGCGGGGCCGCACGCCGAGCCAGAGCAGCGTCACGCCCACGGCGAGGAACACGGCCGGCACCGCCGTCCACCCGCCCAGGGCCCCCCGCACGCCCTCCATGGTGGCGTTGAAGGACCCGAGCTGGTGGCCGGCCAGCCGCTCCAACCTCAGGTCGTAGTCGTACGAGGTGAACCCGATGTCCTGCCGGCCCACCCCGGTCAGCTCGGCGACGGCGGTGCCGAGATCGGCTCCGGCCAGCGCCCGGTCGCCGTCCTGGTAGACCCGGTACCGGTCCAGCGCCTCGCGGGCCAGGGTGGTCTCCAGCTGCCCCTCGGCCCCGGCCATCACCTCGCCGAGCGCGCCGCCGACCCGGATGTCGCCGGGGTCGGCCGCGTAGGCCGCCGCGGCCTCGGTCAGCGCGTCGAAGGCGCCCGGCTGGTCGACCGCGAGGTCCTCCCCCACGAGTTGGGCCGTGCGCTGGGTGAACGCCTCGCGGTAGCGCGCCCCCCAGTGCTCCGCGACGAACGCCCGGCTCTGGTCCGCGGTGGCCTCGTGGCCGGCGGCGCGGGCCCGGCTGACGGCCAGGTAGGCCTCGAAGTCCTGGGTCCGCGCGGTCTGCAACCGTTCCCCCTGCACGGTGAGGATCCCCGCCAGGGTCCCCGGCACGGCGAGGGCGACGACCGTGGCGGCGGCCAGCCAGGGGTTCACCCGGCGCCGGAAGCGGCGTCCGATCACCACCTGAAGGGTGATCAGGACTCCCAGCAGCAGTGCCACGCCGACGAGGAGGACGACGCCCCCGACGATCGAGGCGCGCTGGTGGGTCTCCTGCGCCTGGTCGAAGGCGTTCTCGTAGTGGTCGACCAGGCTCTGGGCGTGCACCATCACCGTGCCGTGCATCAGGTTGGTGGCGGCGCCGTAGTAGGAGACGGCGCTCGTGTCCACCTCGGTGAGCGGCTGGTCGGCCGTTCCTGGGTCCCGTCCGGCCTCCACGAAGCCACGCCCGACCACGCCGTTCGCCTGGGCGGTGAGCGCGTGGTAGCGCAGCAGGCCGTCGAGGACGCGGGTCGCCGTGGTGGAGGCCGCCTGGTCGCCGTCGGTGCCGTCGGTGACGCGCCGCAGCAGGTCGCCCACGTCGTCGCGGCGGTCGTTGAAGACGTTCAGGGCGCTGCTGTAGCCGGAGGCGGCGGTGCTGGCCCTGACCTCCGCGTCCGAGACGACCCTGGGCTGGGGGTCCTGGCCCGGCAGGGTGCCCGCGGTGCCGGCGATGATCATGCGGGCGGCCTGGGCGTCCATGTCGCCGAGCGCGAAGTACAGCTCGCTGGCCGCCTCCACCTGCGGCGCGGCCTCGGCGGCGACCGCGTCGGCGGCCGCGCGGGTCGCGGAGACGGAGACCGCCATGGCGGCGGTCACGGCGGCGACGAGCAGCACCGCGGTCCAGGACAGCACGGTGAGCAGGCCGGGCGTCGTGCCGGGCAGCCGCCATCCGGTGACGGCCGCCTGCCCGGCCCGCCGCAGGGCCGCGGACCCGGGCGGCGGCGTGGCCGCCGTCGCGGTCGGCGAGGTCGTCGAGGAGACGGCCGAACGGATGGACGGTGCTGAAGCCGGCCCGTCGGGCCGGCCGCCGATCGTGGTACCCCCCATGTGGTGAAGCATCGCCACGACGGGCGACGACTCGGCGACAGCGGGGCGACACGAGGGCGTCCTGCCGGTGAACAACGGGTGTGAGAAGCCTCACTCCGGCCCCCGATCAGCGTGCCCACGACGCCGCCCGCCCCACCGCTGAGCGGCAAGAGGTGTGCGTCACACTCCGAACCCCCTACAATCCGGCACACCACGTGGCCTCTTCGTACGCCGTCGGCGGGCGCGGCGACCCCGTGGTGCGGCCTGACCACGGCCGGCCCGAGTGTGCGCCGGTACCCCGGTGTGCGCGCCCTCTGCTCCGACCCGCGTTCGCGCGTTCCCCCCAAACTCCTGTTTGATCCGCACGCCGTGTTGGCAGGACACCCTCGTGAGAGAACTCGACTCCGCCGCACCTCCCGGTGCCGCACGTGACGGGACGGCTCCCGCGCCGCGGCCCGTGGTCGGCGACGTCTTCCTCCCGGAGAGGCTGCGAAGAACCGCCGGCCGCGCCGACGCGACCGACGCCCTCGCCGAACCCGCGGAGTTCGGCGCGGACGAGCCGGAGGGCGCCTCGGCGGCACCGCCCCTGGCCGCCGGTCCGTGCGCGGTCGCCGGCGGCCTCGGCCTGGCCCTGCTGGCCGGCGGCCTGACCCTCTTCGCCCGCCTGCCCTCGGCCGAGATGGCCGGCCTGGCGATGGCGATAGCCGGGCTCGGCCTGTTCATCGGCGGCACGGCCCTGCTCGGCCGCCGCTGGTGGTTCCTGCCGGCGTCCGCGGCCTGCGGGGCGCTGCTGCTGGTCACCGGAGTGAACGAGGCCCGCACGGTGGCGCTGTCGGCGGAGGGCCGGCACAGCCAGTGCACCCTGGTCGAGGAGTCGGTCACGGTGGACGCCGAGACGTCACTGCCCTCCTTCACCTCCCAGGTGCACTGCCCGGACGGCGCGCGGTTCGCCATCACGGACGACCGGTCCCGCACCGGGGCCGCGAGCGACCCGGCCGAGGCGGCCACCGAGGAGCAGGCGCCCGCCGCCACGCGGTCGCTGGAGGGCGCCGGGCAGACCGCCGGGAGCGGGACCGCCCCCCTCACCGTCACCGTGGTTCGCTCCGAGGAGCACGACGACTCCGCCGTCTTCGCGGACACCCTGGACCCGGCCTTCAGCCGCACGCTGCTGTTCACCGCGTCGAGCACGGTGGCCGCCTGCTTCCTGCTGGCCATCGCCGTCGGCGCCTGGTCGCGGCGGGTCGACCGGCGGACACGACCGGCCGCCTGAGCGGTCGGGCCTCCGCGGCGGCGGGCGAACCGCCGGCCGGGCGCCCCCGCGCACCTCGCGCAGCACCCCGCCGGGCGTTCGCACGCCAGTGCGCAGCCGTCCCCCACCATGGTGAATCCGTTCACCCGTCGGCCGCAACGGTGTTAATCCTCCGTCACCTCCGGCTCCGACTGTTGTGCCGCACCCCGGCACCAGCCGGCCCGGATGGACGGAAGGCCGACGCATGCCCGCCCACCACACCCCGCCCCCGCCCACCCGGCACGCCCCCACCCGGCGCGGCTTCCTCCTGCTCGGCGCCGGCGCCGCCCTCGCGGGCGAGCTGTTCCGGCCGGCGTCCGCCCTCCCCGCCGCCCGGGCCGCCACGCCGCCGGCCCGCCCGGCCACCGACGACGCGGCGGCGGAGGCCGACTCAGCCGGCCCGGGCTTCGCCGTGATCACGGACACCCACGTGGTCGGCGACGGCGCCGAGCGGGACACCCGGGTCGCCGCCACGCTGAGCGCCGTCGCCGAGCGCCGGCCGGCCTTCCTGCTGCACCTCGGGGACATCACCGACACCGGCCTGCCCGAGCAGTACCGCGGCTACCTCGACGCGCTGCCGGCCGCCCTCGCCGACCGCGCCCACCACGTACCGGGCAACCACGAGACGCGCTGGGACGCCACCGCCAAGGGCCTGTACCGGGCCACGTTCGGTCAGCCGCCGTACTCCTTCGACGCCGCCGGCCTGCACGTGGTCGGGCTCGATCCGACCCAGCCGCTCCAGGAGAACGGGCACTTCGGCCGGACACAGCTGGACTGGCTGGAACGCGACCTGCGCGCCGTGCCGGAGGGCCGGAGCACCGTGGTGATCGGTCACTTCCCGCTGGGGGACGACTGGTACTTCGTCGACGACCAGGACCGGCTGCTGTCCCTGCTCGCCGAGGCCCCGTCACCCCGGCTGCTGCTGGCCGGTCACGTGCACGACGAGCGGGTGCGGCGGATGAACGGGGTGACGCAGCTGTCGCTGCGCGACGCCCGGGGCGGCCCGGTCTGCTACTGGTTCGAGCCGGCGACGACCGCGGAGGGACTCCGTGAGCTCGTCGTCAGCCGGCTGGAGCCGCCGGCGGACGGCGGCGGGGCCCCGGACGCCGTTCCGGTGGCCACCGAGCTGACCCGGGTGCCGCTGGACGGCCCGCGTCCGGCCGGCGGACTGCGGCCGGAGCGGGTGTGGCTCGGCGCGGTGCGCGACGGACGGCTGCCGCTGCGGGTGCGGCTGCCCGCGGACGGGGGGCCGGCCGGCGCCGCCGCGGCGTCCGTGGCCGGCGTGGCGGCGCGGCCGTATCCGGAGGCGGCCTACAGCGGGACGATCGCCGGCGAGTGGCGGCCACTGGAGCCGGACGGCTCCGGCGGCGCGGCGGCGGGCCGGGGGGCGGGCGGATCCTGGCGGGGCGAGCTGGACCTGACCGGGGTCACGCCGGGCCGGCAGCGCGTCACCGTGCGGGTCACCGGCGGCGACGGATCGTTCTTCGAGCGGACGGAGTCCCTGGAGGTCCCGCCGGCGCGCCCGGCGCCCGGGGCGGCGGACGGCGCCGAACGGCGCGCCCCGCGGGTGCTGTGGCGGTACCGGCCCGAGGGCGGCCACGCGCCCCGGCAGGCCGGCCTGGCGCGCTGCGGGGACGCCCTGGTCACGGCGGACGGCGACGGCACGGTGACGGCGCTGCGGCTGGCCGGGGACCGCCCGCCGAGCCCGCTGTGGCGCCGCCGGCTGGGGCCGGTGCACCGCCGCCCGGCGGTGGACGAGGCCGGCGGCCGGGTCTACCTGCCCTCCGCGGACGGCCGGCTGTACGCCCTGGACGCCGCCACCGGTCGGACGCTGTGGCGGTTCGAGGCCGGCGCGCCGGTGGTGAGCGAGCCGGTGGTGGCGGCGGCCGGAGGAACCGGCGACGGCGGAGCCGTGCTGTTCACCGCCGGCACGACGCTCTTCGCCGTCTCGGCGGACGACGGGCGCCCGCTGTGGCGCGCGGAGGTCGGCGGCATGTCGGCCGGCCGGGTCGCCGTGGACGGCGAGCGGGTCTACACCGGTTCCGGAGACGGCCGGGTGCTCGCCCTATCGGTGCACGACGGCGCCGGCCCGCTGTGGGCGTTCACCACCCGCACCGGCACGACGCACCAGCGGCTGCTGTACGGGCCGTGGAACTGCGCCCCGCTGCTCGCCCCGGCGGTGGCCGGACGCCCGGCCACGGTGCTGGTCTCCACCGTCTCCCAGCTGTGGGTCCTCGGCCGGGCCGACGGGGCGGTGCTCGCCGGCGTGCCGGGCGGCTGGATGTACGCGCCGGCGGTGCTGCTGGACGGGGCGGGGGCGCCCTCGCCCGGGGCGGTGGAGCGTCCCGGAGGCGGCGGGGACGACGGCGCGGGCGGCGGCGAGCCCGGGGCGCTGGTGATGAGCGAGTGGGGGGCGGTCGCCCGCCTGGATCCGTGGACCGGTGGGCAGCGGTGGCGCACCGAGCTCGGCCTGCGGCTGCTGAACGCCGGCGGCGTGGTGCACGACGGGGTGCTGTGGACGCTGGCCGTCTCCGGGCAGCTGACCGGGGTGGACGTGGTGGACGGGCGGGTGGTGGGGGCGGTCCGGCCGGGTTTCCACCACTGTTTCGGCGGGGCGGCCGTGGTGGACGGGGTTCTGGTGCTGCCGGACCAGGACGGGGAGCTGCACGGCGTGCTGCTGTGAGCGGCCGGGCCGGGCCGAGGGCGGGCCGCCGGGGCGAGGCGGGGAGGCGGGGCGAGGCGGGGAGGCGGGGCGAGGCGGGGAGGCGGGGCGAGGCGGGGCGGAGGGCCCGGTGGGGCGCCCGGGGTGTGGGGCGCCCCACCGGGGACTGACGTGCCGACGGGGCGGGGTGTCGGCGCGCCACCGCGCCGGGGCGGCTCAGCAGGGGCCGAGGTCGGTCCACACGCCCCATTCGCCGCCGGTGCCCGGCACGTCGCCCTGGGTCCACCACTTGGCCTGGTAGAGGCGGCCGTTGTGGGAGACCCGGGCGCCGCCGGTGTAGACGGCGGTGGCGCTCCAGGCGGCCACCGAGCAGTCGGCCGGCGGGTCGGTGGGGGTCGGCGTGGGGGTGGGCGTCGGGTCGGGGCTCGGCTGTCCGCCGGCCATGGCGTCCAGGTGGGCGCGGACGGGCCGGGAGAAGCCGCCGCCGGAGGCCACGTCCCAGTTGACCGACCAGGTCATCACGCCCCGGATGGTCGGGTAGGTGGCGGCGGGCCGGTAGCTGCCGCAGCTCCTGCCGTAGGCCAGGCAGTCGAGGGCGGCGGTGACCACGGAGGGGGCGACGTAGCCGCTGCCGGCGGCGCGCCGCTCGGCGGGCAGGCCGAGGGCGACCTGGTCGGGGCGGAGGTACTTGAGCTGGATGTCGGCGAGCGCGGTGAGGAAGTCCACCGTGCCCTGGGAGTACACCCGGCCGTCCCGGCCGAGCATGGAGCCGGAGTTGTAGTACTGGGTGTGGACGATGTCCACGTCGTCGCCGAGGTCGCGGACGAGCTGGAGGTAGGAGCCGCCCTCCTGCACGTCCAGGGTCTGCGGGGCGAAGGTGAGCATGAAGTCGGCGCCCTGGCGCTGCTTCAGCGTGCGCAGCGCGGTGGTCACGTTGGGCACGTTGAGGCCGTGTTCGAGGTCGGTGTCCAGGCCGTCGAAGCCGAACCGGTCGATGATCGGCCCGATGCTGTCCACGAAGCGCTGGGCGTTGGCGGGGCTGGAGAAGTCCACGTTGCCCCGCTCACCGCCGATGGAGATCAGCACCTTCTTGCCCTGGGCCTGCTTGGCCCGGATGTCGGCGATGAGCTGGGCCTCGGTGTAGCCGCCGAGGGCGGTGGACAGCTGCGGGTCGAGGGCGAAGCTGACGGCGCCGGAGCCGGCGTTCTCGGCGAAGGCGACGACGATCACGTCGTAGGCGGCGGGCACCTCGGACAGCCGCAGGTTGCTGGAGCCGTTGACGAAGTTGTGCCAGTACCCGATCAGGGTGTGGGCGTCCGCGGAGCGGACGGTGGCGGCGGTGGCCCCGGCGTCGGCCGGGGAGCCGGCGAGGGCCGGATGGGCGGTCAGGGCCGCGGCGGCGGCGACCGCGAGGGCGGAGCAGACGGCCACCAGCCGGCTGCGGCGGGGGCGGGCGGATGCGCGGTTGCTCATGGCGGGGCTCCTCGTGACGCGTCGTCCGGACACGCGTGATCGGGCCATGACAGCCCGATGGACGGTCCTGGGCGACGGGGGAGTTCGGCGAGTTGCGTCCCGGCGGGGGCGCGCGACGGACGACCGCGCGCCCCATCCGCCGGGCGCGCTGCGGCGCTGACGGGGGTTCCGTTGCCGAGAAGAGAACAGGACTAGACCAATGCGTGTCAATAGTCCGTACCCCTGCCCCCGTCGCCGCACGGAACGGGCGGGGCGCGCACCGCGCACCCCGCCCGCCGCCACGTCGCCTACCCCCGGGCGGCGAAGCCGGCCCGCCGGCGTCCGCGCACCCGGCGGAACCGCCGGGCGACCTGGCGCGCCAGGTCGGCGGCCCCCACCAGCCCCGCCTCGTTGGCGAGCTCCGCCCGGACGATCCTCGCCTCCGGCCGGAACCCCCGCCCGGTCAGCTGCCGCCGGTAGGCCTCCCGCGCCGGCCGGAGCAGCAGCTCGTCCGCCTCGCACACCCCGCCGCCGATCACGAAGCACTCCGGATCCAGCGCCGCGGCCAGGTTCGCGATCCCCACGCCGAGCCAGCGCCCCACCTCCTCCAGCAGCTCGACGGCGGTCGGATCCCCCTCCCGGGCGGCCTGGGTGACCAGCGGCCCGGTGATCGCCGTGACATCGCCCCCGGCCCGCTCCACCAGCCCCTCGGCCACCGGGGAGTCCGCCGCCGCCAGCTCCCGGGCCTCCCGCACCAGCGCGTTGCCGCTGGAGTACTGCTCCCAGCAGCCCCGGTTGCCGCACGCGCACCGGTGCCCCTGCGGCACCACCTGCATGTGGCCGAACTCGCCGGCGGTCCCCCAGTGGCCCCGGCGCAGCACCCCCTCCTCCAGGATCGCGCCGCCGATGCCGGTCCCCAGGGTGATGCACACCAGGTGCCGCGCGCCGCGGCCGGCGCCGTAGCGCCACTCGGCCCAGGCCGCCGCGTTGGCGTCGTTCTCGATGACCACGGGCAGCCGCAGCCGCTCCGACAGCGCGTCGCGCAGCGGCTCCCGCCGCCAGGCCAGGTGCGGGGCGAAGAGCACCGTGGACCGCTCGGCGTCGACGAACCCCGCCGCGCCCACCCCCACGGCGTGGATCCGGTGCCGGCGCGCCAGGTCCAGGACCAGCTCGGTGATGATGTCCTCCACCAGCCGGGCGCTGCGCTTGTCCTTCTTGTCCGGCGTGTCGGCCCGCACCCGTTCCAGCACAGCGCCGTCCGGGTCGACGACCCCGGCCACCACCTTGGTGCCGCCGATGTCCACGCCGACGGTCGGCAGGCGCAGCCCGGGACGGTAGGCGCGGTAGGCCAGGCGCTCCCGGCTGCGGATGGTTGAGGTGGCCATGACCGGCGCGACCTTCCTGGAGGGGAGCGGCGGAGCCGGGCCGGACCGGGGGTGCGCACCCTCGATCGCCCCGGTGACCCCGGACCGCCCCAGTGGCGTTCGAGCGTCCCATGATGCCAACTCCCCGCCCCCGCCCCCAGCCACCGGGCCCACCCGGCCCCTCCGGCGGCGGCGACACGGCACGAACGCCCGAGTGGAGCACCGCGCCGGCGACGGCCCCTCGTATGCTGCTGACATGGTGGGGGACGCACGCGGCAGGCGCAGGAGCTCCGAGGCGGGGCGGAGGCGACCCACCATCGTGGACATCGCCCGGGAGGCCGGCGTGTCGCCGGCCACCGTCTCCCGCGTGCTGTCCGGGGGCGCCGGCGTCACCCGGGACAAGTCCGAGGCGGTGCGCTCCACCGCGGAACGGCTCGGCTACCGCCCCAACCTGGTGGCCCAGGGGCTGGTCCGGGGCCGCTCGCGCAGCGTGGGCGTGCTCACCCCCGACGTCGGCAGCCCCTTCTACGGCATGCTGCTGGCCGCCATCGAGCGCACCGTGGTGGACGCCGGCTACCAGGCGCTGTTCGCCTCCGGCGGCTGGGAGCCGCAGCGCCAGCGGGCCGCCCTGGAACAACTCGCCCAGCGCCAGGTGGACGGCCTGATGCTCACCGGCGTCATGCTGCCGGACGAGGAGCTGCGGCTGCTCGCCAAGGACCAGCCCACCGTCCTGCTGCTCCGCCACGTCCCCGCCTTCCCCGGCACCTGCCTGACGGTGGACAACCGCACGGCCGCCCGGATCGCCACCGAGCACCTGATCGAGCTCGGCCACCGGCGCATCGCGCACGTCACCGGCGACCGCTCGCAGCACGACACCGCCGAGCGGCTGGCCGGCTACCGGGACGCGCTTCGGCGGCACGGGCTGCCCGAGGATCCCGCGCTGGTGGCCGCCGGCGACTTCCAGGAGGCCTCCGGCATGGCCGCCATGCAGTCCCTGCTGGACGGCGGGGTCGAGTTCACGGCCGTCTTCGCGGCCAACGACCAGCTCGCCGACGGCGTGCGGCTCGCCCTGCACCGGGCCGGCCTCCAGGTGCCGGGGCAGGTCTCCCTGGTCGGCTTCGACGACCATCCGCGCAGCTCGTACGTGATCCCTCCGCTGACCACGGTGCGCCAGCCGGTGGAGGTGCTCGGCGCCTCGGCGGGGCGCCACCTGGTGGAGATGGTGGAGGGCGGCCCGGCCTGCTCCGAGGTGCACTCCCCCACCCTGGTGGTCCGCGAGTCCACCGCGCCCCCGCCGGCCCGGTAGCGGCCTCCACGGCCCCGGGGCGCTTTCGGGCCGTTCCCGCCCGGCGACGGGTGGCCGGATCCCGCCCTACCGCCGGTCCGTCGGCGACGGGCAGCATCGTTGACGGCCGGCCGAGCCGCAGTTCCCGCACCGATTCGCCCCCTGGACAACGGAACACGGAACGAAGGAGCCCCCGCCATGCGGACATCCGCACTCCGCACCCTCACCGGCGCCGCCCTGGCCCTCGGCCTCGCCCTCGCGGCGCCCTTCAGCACCACGGCCACGGCGTCCCCCGCCACCGCCTCCGTCACATCGGTCACGGCCACCACCGCCACCACCACCGCGCCCGAGGCGACCGTCGGCGCGATGGTCACCAAGCTGACCCACGCCCAGGCCACCAGCATGCTGCGCAACGCGGGCATCACGTGGAGCTCCAGCGGGAACTGCTCCGACCGCTACAACTCGACCTGCACCTCCTTCGAGCAGGTCAACGAGGACACCATCCTCGGCGCCATCACGCTGAGACAGGCCAGCGGCTGCGCCCTGAACATCACCGGCGGCACGGAGACCGGCCACGCCTCCGGCACCTACAGCCACTGGAACGGGTACAAGCTCGACTTCAGCCTGTACAGCTGCCTGGGGAACTACATCACCTCCCGGTTCACCTACATCGGGCTGCGCGGGGACGGCGCGCCCCAGTACCAGTCCGCCTCCGGGAACATCTACGCCCGGGAGAGCAACCACTGGGACGTCCTCTACTACAACTGCGGCGGCTGCTGACCCACCGGCCGCCACACCGGGCCCCGCGGACCGGCCGCCGGCGGGCCCGCGCCCGCGCGACCGAGGCGGCGTGACGTGACACGGGCGGGTCGGACGCACGAGCGTCCGACCCGCCCTCGCGCGCGCCCGTCGGCGGCGGCCGGCGCCGGCGCGGTGAACTGGGAGACCACGGCCTCGGCGGCGCGCCGCGTCCGGGTGGAGGTGCGCCACCCGCTGCCCGGGGACGGCGCCGGCCCCCGGCGGTCGTTCGGCGCCACGGCCGCGCCGACCAATCCGGTCCGGCTGGGCTGGGCGCGGCGGGCCGTCCCCTCGCGCCCTGCGTTCCCGCCGCCTCAGAACGGGACGTTGACGCAGGCCAGGCGGTCCCCGGCGGTTCCGGCCTCGCCGGGGGTGAGTGACGTGTGGTGGTCGTGCAGGACGATGGAGCGCGCCTCGCCCTCGCGGGGCGTCCAGTGGACGTGGGTGTCGACCTGGCCGTGGCCGTGGTGGTTGGTGGTGAAGTCGAGCCAGACCTCGTTGGCGGAGTTGGCGTAGGCGGGATCGGTGGAGGGCTGGACCGGGTCGGGTACGTGCTGGTAGTGCGGTCCGGCGTCGGCGGGATCCGCGCCGCAGGGGCTGGTGTGGACGTGCGCGCCGTAGTCGCGGTCGGGCAGCAGACCGCTGATCCGGAGGGAGACGTGGGTGCCTGAGGGGGCCTCGACGACGCGCACCCGCGCGGTGGTGCCGATCGGGACGAGCTCGGGGACGTAGCTGACGGCCTGTTGCCGGGCCGGATCGGTCGGCGCCTCGAACTGGGCCCGGACGACGATCGGGGCGGGCGCCGTGGTCGCGGCGAGAACGAGCGGCAGGAGGGCGATCGGAAGGGCTGCCATGGTTCGAGGGGCTTTCGCTGGGAGGGGACGGGGATTCCACCATGCCCGCGCACCCACCGCCAGCGGTATCCCTCAACCGGGTGACGCGGTGTGCGGGACGGCGGGCGCCCGCTGACGTAACGTATTTTCATGGTTACGAAGCGTCCGTCGACCTCTCCCACGCGCTCATGACGCGCCAGAGCGGGGCCGCCCCCGCCGCGGCGTCCGCCCGGGAGTTGTGCACCGCGTTCCTGGACACCGCGACGCTGCTGGACCGGCTGCTGAGCCGGGCCGTGGAGGACCGGCACGGGATGAGCCGGGCGATGCTGGACGTGCTGCTGCACCTGGACCGCGCGCCGGGCGGCGTGCTGGGCATCGGCGAGCTGACCGTCCGCACCTCGCTCACCGGCGGCGGGATGACCCGGCTGGTCGACCGCCTGGAGCGGCGGGGCCTGGTGCGGCGCCGGACCTGCCCGAGGGACCGGCGGGTGCAACTGGTCGGCCTGACCGAGGCCGGCGGCGACCTGGCGCGGCGCGCCGCCCCCTGGTACGACCGGCTCCTCGACGAGTACCTCGCCGGCCTGACGGAGCCCCGTCAGTGGCCGGCCGTGGAGCGCGCCCTGCACCGGCTCGGCGACCGGGTGCGGACCGCCCTGGAGAGCTGATCCGCCGGCACGCCGCCGAGCGGCCACCGCTCGGACCGCCGACGGGCCGCCGGACGCCCCGCGACGACGCCCCCCGGCGGGACCCGCGCGCGGACGGCCGCGCGCGGGCGGATCGGGTCACCGCGACGCGAGTCGCTCACCGAGCCCGGACAGCCGCTCGTCAACGCCCGCGAGCGTGTCGCTGCCCCCGGCCACCCGCACGGCCAGGTAGTAGATCATCGCCGTGGTCTGGCACAGCGCGTCCCCGGCGCAGATCGTGGTGAGGTCCTCCAGGAAGACGTTGTCGATGCTCGCCCGGTTGGTCTCGGTGAACCGCTCCTGGAGCTTGTAGTTGCGGTAGCCGAAGTCGTGCCGGTAGCAGGCGTCGAGGAAGTCGTAGCCGAACGGCTCGTCCGGCGAGGAGCTGCATCCGTCGCTGGACCAGTCCAGCCCCGGCCCGCCCTGGACCTCCCGCACCTCGAGGAACTCCTCCAGGGTGTACTCGTACAGCAACTGGTCGGTGGCGGTGACCGGATCGTCGGACAGCGCCGGGGCCGCCCACGCCGGGGTGGCCGCGAGGACGACGGTGGACAGGGCGACGGCACCGGCCCGCGCGGCGAGGCGCGCGGCCCGACCGGGACGGTCGGAGGGGGTCGAGCGGGTCAGCGGCACAGCGGGACCTCCGAGGCGGCACGACGGGGAAGCGGCACGCCGGGCCGGTTCGCCGCACGCCGCCACGCGCCTGCCGGACCGACCCCAGCCGCACGCTCAGAGTAGTCATTTGCTTGCGCTTCGTGAGTGAAGTGACACTATTCTTCCCCGGACGCGGCGGAATCCGCCCCCTCGCGACCGACAGTCAGTCACTTCTGGATCGTCACTGTTCGCCCATGTGTCACTTGCGGATCTTCCCAACACCCGTTCCGCGACCCTACAGTGACGCACGATCACTCACCGTCCCGGAAGACCGCCGCATGAGCCACACGATCACCAAGGGGTGACACCATGCCACCCGTCCTGAACTACCCGTTCCCCTCCCGCGTGCACCCCGACGCCGACCTGGCCGAGGAACGCATGGTCGACTGGCTGGTCCGCCGTCAACTGCTGCCCCCCGCCGCCGCCGACGCCTTCCACACCGCCCGGTTCGGCGAGTTCGCCGCCCGCGAGTACCCCTACGCCGACAGCGAGTTCCTCCAGTTCGTCACCGACCTGTACGGCTGGCTGTTCGTGGTCGACGACCAACTGTGCGACGAGTCCGCCAGCGGCGCGGACCCCGCCGGACTCGCCCGCCGGCTCACCCCGCTGACCGCCGTCCTGGACGATCCGGCGACCGCCCTGCACCACCCCTCCGCCCGCACCGACCCGCTGGCCGCCGCCTTCGGCGACCTGTGCGGCCGGCTCACCGCGCGCGCCACACCGACCCAGTACGCCCGCTTCGCCGCCGGCGTGCGCGGCTACTTCCACGCGCTGCTGTGGGAGGCCGGCAACCGCGCCTCCCGCACCGTCCCCACGGTGCACGACTACGTCACCATGCGGGCGCACACCAGCGGCTCCTTCGGCGCCCAGGCACTGATCGACGTCGCCACCGGACTGCCGCTCGGCGACGCCTTCGACCACCCCGACGTGCGCCGGATCGCCCGAATCACCGCCAACCTCAACTCCTGGTCCAACGACGTCCTCTCGCACGCCCGGGAGCGCTCCGCCACCCACGCGGTGGTGCACAGCCTGCCCGGGGTGCTCGCCCACCACCTCGCCCTCACCCCCGAACAGGCGATCGCCGAGGCCGCCCGCCGCCACGACGAGGAGATGGAGCGGTACCTGGAGCTGGAGGCGACCCTCGCCCGGGACGCCACCCCCGCCATGGCGGCCTTCCTGGAGGGCCTGCGCTGCCTGATGCAGGGCTTCTACGACTGGGCGCTGCGCACCCCCCGTTACGCCACCACCCCGCCGGAGAGCACGCCGGGCGCCGACGGCGGCCAGGGCGGCGACGCCGAATCCGGCACCCGCGCGTCCCAGCAGCCCCAGGAGACCTCCCCCAGCACGGTGGACCCCACCGCGCGACTGGCCGGATAACACGCTAAGGTAATCCTCACCTATCCGGTCGCCGGGCGGTGGTCGCGGACTGCCGCCCTGTTCGAACATTGGGTCGCCATGCACGTCGCAGTTCCGCCCGGAACCCCGGCCACCGCGTTCCACACCGCCACCGACGCGTTCCACGCGCCGTACCGGCGACTCGCGGACGTCTACCCCGGCATCCAGGTCGAGCTCGGCCCCCTCGACGACCTGCCCACCACCGCCGGCGGCCCCGCCTCCGCCGACTGGGTGCGGGCCGCGCTGCTGGCCGAGGACGCCGACACCCTCAGCCGCCAGGTGGACCTCGACGAACAGCAGGCCGTCGCCGCCTACGACACGGTGCCGCGCCGCGACGTCTCGGCAACCTGGACGTACCACCGCTACGCCTGGCCGCTGTGCCTGCTCTTCACCGCCCCCTGGTTCCTCGCCCGACGGGTCCCCCGCCTGCCCGTCGCGCACGTCGCCGTGAACCGCCACGCCGGCGCCTGGCGGCTGGACGTCCGCGAGTTCCACTGCCTGCCCGACGACCCGGCGGCCCACCTGCCCGGCGCCCACGTCGAACCCGACGAGGCGGCGCTGCGCGCCCGGCTGCGCGAGGCGATCGCCGAGCACCTCACGCCGATCGTGGAGGCGCTGCGCCCCACCCTGCGGCGCGGGCCGCACACGCTGTGGAGCATGGCGACCGACGAGGTGGCCGAAGGGCTGTGGTACGCCGCCGGGCTGCTCGGGATGGAGGAGCGCGCCGTCTGGGAGCTGACCGAACTGCTGCCCGGCGACACCCCGCCGTTCCGCGGGGCCGCCGGCTTCCGCCGGGTGACCACGGCGGACGGCGGCTCCATGACCACCCGGACCCGGCTCAGCTGCTGCCTCTTCTACACGGTGCGGCCACAGGAGCTCTGCCTCACCTGCCCGCGCAACCGGCGGGCGGCCACCACCACGGAGTGCGACGGCCCCTCCTGACGCCCCGCCGTCCCGGAAGTCGTCGGCACTCGAACACACCGGCGACCGCCCGTCACTCTTTGGAGCGGAACCCTCACTCCAGCCCCGTCGATTCGGCCAGGATGGGCCGACGCGGCACGGCAGCGTCCGCGCGACCGTTCAGGGGGTTTCGATGCAGATGACCGACTCAGGGCTGGCGTGGACAGTCGCGGCGGTGGCCACCGCCCTCGCGGTGGTCGTGCCACTGCTCGCGGCCCGCGCCCGCGGCACGCGGCGGGAGGCGGCGTCCGCGGACTCGTGGGAGCGGATGGAGGAGCGCCGCCGCCGCAAGGAGCGGGTCTACGGCGGCCTGTCGTACGTCCTGCTGTTCGTGTGCGCCGCGGTCGCCGCCGCGCTCTCCTTCCACGGCCTGGTCGGCTTCGGCCGGCAGAACCTCGGCCTGTCCGACGGCTGGGAGTACCTGGTGCCGTTCGGGCTGGACGGGGCGGCGATGTTCTGCTCGGTGCTGGCCGTCCGCGAGGCCAGCCACGGCGACGCCGCGCTGGGCTCCCGGACGTTGGTGTGGATCTTCGCCGGTGCCTCGGCCTGGTTCAACTGGGTGCACGCGCCGCGCGGGGAGCTGCACGCCGGCGCCCCGCAGTTCTTCGCCGGCATGTCGCTGGCCGCCGCCGTGCTCTTCGACCGGGCGCTGAAGCAGACCCGCCGCGCGGCCCTGCGGGAACAGGGCCTGGTGCCCCGGCCGCTGCCGCAGATCCGGGTGGTGCGCTGGCTGCGCGCGCCCCGGGAGACCTACGCCGCGTGGTCGCTGATGCTGCTGGAGGGCGTGCGCACGCTGGACGAGGCGGTGGAGGAGGTGCGCGAGGACAGGCGATCGCGGGCGGAGAAGCGGCAGCGCCAGCGCATGGTCACCCGCCGCGAGCGCGCCGAGCTCCGGGCACTCGGCCGCCGGCACCGCGGCGCCGGCCGGCAGCGGCCGGCACGGGAGATCGAGCGGCTGCCCGCCCTGGCCGGCGCCGGCCGCGAGCCGCTCGGCACGGACCCGGCCATAGCGCCGGCGGCCACCACCCCGGCGAGCACCGGGCCACTCGGTGCGGCCGGCGGTTCCCCGGCCCCCGCCGGGTGGTCGACGCCGCCGGCCGGCACCGCCGAGCAACCGCCCCCACCGGCGACCGCCGGTGAGCCGTCCAGCGCCCCGGAACCGGCGCGCCGCACCGTGGACCTGACCGCCGAGGACGACACGCTCTCGATCCCCCGACTGGACTCCCTGGAACGCAAGCTGCGCGAGCTGGAGCGGGCGCTCGGCTGACCGGATCGCCGGACCGGCCGCCCGGCGAGGCGGCGGGGGCGAGCGGTCCAGCGGGACGGCGGGACGGCGAGGCGAGCGGTCCAGCGGGACGGCGGGGCGACACGCCTGCGAGACATGGGGCGACCGGCTTTGCGAGACGCGGGGCGACCGGCCGAGGGACGGCGGGGCGACCGGCCTGCGAGACATGGGGTGACCGGCCGAAGGACGGCGGCACGGCGCGGCGCCGCCCCGCGTGGTGGCGGCCCGGACCGGCGGCGGAGGGCGCTGCGCCGGCGCCAGCGCGGCGGAGCCCGAGGGCGACGGCCGCCGGGTCGGGCGGAGTTATCCACAGGCGGGAAGTGGGGGGCTGCGGTGAGTGACCCCACCGTGGGATCCTGGAATCAGGGGGTCCCCATGGGGCGCCCTGGCGGGCGTTGCCCGGAGGGAGTGCGGGCGGCCTCACCGCGGCGGGGCCTGAGGAAATGGGCGGCCCCCGACGAATTGGGGCCCCGAGCGGAAGTGACGGGGCCCGAGGGAATGGCGCGCTCCCCGAGGGGATGGCGGCCCCCGAGGAAATGACGGGGCCCGAAGGGATGGCGCGGCGGCCGGACGGCGGAGTTATCCACAGGCCGGAAGTGGGGGGCTGCGGAGGGTGGTCACGCCATGGGATCCTGGAATCGGGGGTCCCCAGCGGGGGCGCCCTGGTCGGCGTTGCCCGGGGGAAGGCTGGGGAAGCCCGCGGCCCACCGGCAGTGTGACAACCACACCGGCCACGGCGTGTCGTACGCCCTTATCATGAACGCATGCCCGCCCCGCGCCAGTACACGGAGGCCGCACGGCACCCGCTGCTCGCGGGGGTAGCCGGCGCCCTTCTGGTGCTGTTCGCTCTGGCCCTGTGCTCCCTGCACGGCCCCGGGGCCGCCCCCGCCGGCGCCTGGCCCGGCCCGCCCGTCACCGGCCCGGTCGCGGTCGCCGGCCCGATCGCCGGCCCCGTCGCCGTGGGGCCGACCAGCATGGGGCCGACCACCGCGCACCACCCGGCCACGGCGCAGCGCTCCCCCGGCCCGGCCGAGGCCGAGGCCGAACGCGCGCCGGCGGCGCACGCCGGCGACGCCCTGCCCTACCTGTGCCCGTTGAACGGTGACGGCGACGGCAGGTGCGGGCGCGGCGGCCCTGGTGGCGTGCCCGCCACGCTGACCTCCTCCCCGGCACCCGCCGGGGACGTGGCCCGCCCGGAGCTGCCCTCGCCGGGCCTCCCGGCGGCCGTCACCGCGCCCCCGGGCACGGACGACCACCCCTTGCTGGCACCCGACCGGCACGCCCTGCAGATCCTCCGCGTGTAGGAAATCCCCTCCCGCGCCGGCCCGTCCGGCCGCGTCGCCGACCCGCGCGGTCGTCGGCCGGCCCGGAGGCCCGCCGCGGGAGTCCGCCCGCGCCGGAACCCCGGCACGGTCCGTGAACCCGTCACACCCAGCCCGACCCACTCGCGGTCCGCCCCCGCCAGGCGCGCCGCTGAAGCGGTTCGGCGGTGGGCTTCACTTCCCCGGGGCGGTGCAGATACGTTCCGCCGTAGGGTTCCACGGCTCTCCCCCACACAGCGACGCCGCCCACGCGGCGGCGGAAGGACGTAAACGCGCGATGTCTTCTTCCAGGTCCGGTGGCCCTCAGCGGGGCGCCGGCTACCAGCAGCGGCAGCAGCGACTGGCCGAGATGCGGCGGCAGGAACAGGCCCGGGAACGCCGGGTCGCCGTCATCACCATCAGCGCGGCGGTGGTGCTGCTCGCCGCCATCGTCGGCGGCGGTTGGTGGGTGATCGACCGCGAGCGCGGCCAGCAGGAGGCCCTGCGTGGCGACATCGAGGGCATCCAGGTCTACGAGGACCTCACCCAGGAGCACGTCACCACCGAGGTCGACTACCCGATGACGCCGCCCGCCGGCGGGGACCACGACGCCGTCTGGCAGAACTGCAACGGCGTCGTCTATGACGGCAAGATACGCGACGAGAACGCCGTCCACGCCCTGGAGCACGGCAGCGTCTGGGTCACCTACCGCGACGACGTCCCGCAGGAGGACATCGACGCGCTCGCCGAGCGGGTCTCCAGCACCCCGTACACGCTGATGAGCCCCTACCCGGAGCAGGAGGGCGCGATCACGCTCACCGCCTGGGGCCACCAGCTGACCGTGGACAGCGCCGACGACGAGCGGGTGGAGATGTTCTTCACGCAGTTCCGCCAGGGCCCGCAGACCCCGGAGCCGGGTGCGGCGTGCACCGGCGGCACCTCGGCGCTGGAGACCGCGGGATGACGGCTGCCGTCGGCGGGACCCCCACCCGGCGCGGCGTGTGGCGGCCGGCGGTGCTCGGCGGTGTGCTCGCCCTGCTGATGGCCGTCGGGCTGCTGGTGGTCGCCGGGATCGGCGGCCCCGACGTGGCCCGGGGCGCCAGCACGCCGGGCGACTCCTCGCCGGAGGCCGGGTTCTGCCGGGACATGTCCATCCACCACCAGCAGGCGGTGGAGATGTCGTTCCTGGTGCGGGACGCCACGGACGACGAGGCGGTCCGCCGGCTGGCGTACGACATCATCAACACCCAGGCCAACCAGCGCGGCATGATGCTGGGCTGGCTGGACGCCTGGGACCTGCCGGTCGGCTCGTCCCGCCCCTACATGGAGTGGATGGGCCACGCGCACACCCCGACCGTGGACGGCCCACTGATGCCGGGCATGGCCACCGACGCCGAGGTGCGGGCGCTGGCCGCGGCCGAGGGCGAGCAGGCGGAGATCCTCTACCTGCAGATGATGCTGGAGCACCACCGCAGTGGTGTGACGATGGCCGAGGCCATCGTGGAGCGCACCGACCAGGACGACGTCGAGCGGCTGGCGCAGACGATGGTGAACGGCCAGACCTCGGAGATCAACCTGATCGAGGGCATGCTCGAGGAGCGTGGCGTCACCGGGTGACGCGCGACGACGAGGGCCGGGAGGGAGTCGGGCGGCCGCCCGGCTCCCTCCCGGCGTCCGCGCCCAGCCGGCCTCGCCCGGCCTCGCCCCGGCCCCGCCCGGCCCCGGGCCTGGTGTCGCCCCCGGCGGGCCACGCCCCGCGGGGACGGTTCCGTGGCACCGTTCGGCCGCACCCGGACCGGCGATATTCGGCCACGATCCGCGACCGCCGGATTCCGGTCCGTGTCCTCCCGTGGGGCGGAGCTGTCCGGTTGCGGAAAGCGACAGAAAAGGATTCTGGGAGCGCTCTCAATCAGATCGATTCACGGGTAATGTGCCGTTCCAGGAGGATCGGCTATCCTCCGGGCGGTCCGACCCAGGGCAGTGGAGCAAAGACGCCCGTGTCCCCCAAACCGCACCACCACCCATGAGCCCCACGGCCGAGCGGAGAACGACGTGACCGAGCTGAACAGGAACGCGCGCCCCACTCTGGAGGCGGTGGCCGCGCACGCCGGCGTTTCCAGAGCGACGGTCTCGCGCGTGGTCAACGGCGGCAACGGCGTGCGCGAGTCCGTCCGCCTCCGGGTGGAGCAGGCGGTCAAGGACCTGGGGTACGTGCCCAACCAGGCGGCCCGCACCCTGGTCACCCGCCGGCACGACGCCGTGGCCGTGATCATCGGCGAGCCGGAGCGCGCCGTCTTCAGCGACCCCTTCTTCCCGGTCATGCTGCGCGGGATCAGCCAGGAGCTGACCCTGGCCGACAAGCAGCTGCTGCTGATGCTGGTGGAGCGGACCGACGACTACGACCGGATGGACCGGTACCTGGCCGGCGGCCACGTCGACGGCGCGCTGCTGCTGTCCCTGCACGAGAACGACCCGCTGCCGGCCGTGGTGCAGCGCACCGGCATCCCGCTGGTCTACGGCGGGCGGCCGTTCTGGCCGGGCGGCGACGCGCAGCTGCACGTCGACAGCGACAACCGGGGCGGGGCCCGGCTCGCCGTGGAGTACCTCCTCCAGCAGGGCCGGGAGCGGATCGGCGTGATCACCGGCCCGCTGGGCCTGTCGGCCGCGCAGGACCGCCTGGAGGGCTACCGGGACGCCCTGCCGGGCGGCGACCCGGCGCTGATCGTCGAGGGCGACTTCACCCAGGGGGGCGGTGAGCGCGCCATGGAGCTGCTGCTGGAGCAGGAGCCGGACGCGGTCTTCGTCTGCTCCGACTACATGGCCGCCGGCGCGCTGCGGGTGCTGCGCGAGCACCGTCTGCGCACCCCCGAGGACGTGGCCGTCGTCGGCTTCGACGACGCGCCGTCGATCGCGCCGTGGACGGAGCCGCCGCTGACCACCGTCCGGCAGGACGTGGAGGAGATGGGCCGGCTGATGACCCGCCTGCTGATGCGCCGGCTGTCCGGCGGGGACCAGCACCTGGACTCCATCCTGCTGCCGACCGAGCTGGTGATCCGTCAGTCTGCCTAGCCGGGCGCCGGTCTGACCGCACGCGACGCGCGTAGCTGCGCGCGCCGGGTACGGGCGCGCCGGGGACGCCGAAAGGGCCCGGAGGATCTCTCCTCCGGGCCCTCCGCCTACCCCGGCCGTCCCGCCAACTTCCGGGGAGGTGTGGGGGCGCCGCCGCGTGCGGGCGGCGGCGCCGGTCCGTCAGTCGATCGGGACGATGCCGCCCGCCCGGGCCACCCGGGAGTACCAGTGGCCGCTGCGCTTGACGGTGCGGGTCTGCGTCTCGTAGTCGACGTGGGTGAGGCCGAAGCGCTGGCTGTAGCCGAACGCCCACTCGTAGTTGTCCATCAGAGACCAGGCGAAGTAGCCGCGCAGGTTGACGCCCTGCTCGATGGCCTCGTGGGCGGCGCGCAGGTGCGCGTCGTAGTAGGCCAGCCGCTCGATGTCGTCGATGCTGCCGTCCTCGGCGACGGTGTCCGGGAAGGCGGCGCCGTTCTCGGTGACGAACAGCGGCAGCTCCGGGCAGTCCCGGGAGACCCGGGTGAGCAGCCGGACCAGGCCGGAGGGGTCCTGCTCCCAGCCGATGCCGGTCAGCGGCTCGCGCGCCGGGAGTTGCTCGACGCCGCGCAGGCCGGGCAGCGGGCCGGGGGTGGGGGCCTCGGCGTCCTCGAGCACCCGCACCCGGGTGGTGGTGTAGTAGTTGATGCCCAGCCAGTCCAGCGGGGAGGCGATGATCTTCTCGTCGCCGTCCTGGACGAAGGACCAGTCGGTCAGGTGCGCGGTGTCGTCCTTGACGTCCTCGGGGTAGCCGCCGTGGAACAGCGGGCCGAGGAAGACCCGGTTGCTCAGGCCGTCGACCTTGCGCACCGCCTCCTCGTCCCCCTCCCCCACCGGGTCGACCTGGGCGAGGTTGAGCACCACGGAGATCCGCGGGCTGGCCTGCGCCGGGACCGAGTCGCGGATGGCGCGCACCGCGAGGCCGTGGCCCAGCATCAGGTGGTGGACGGCCTGCAGGCCGGCCAGCGGCTCGGTGCGGCCCGGGGCGTGGTGGCCGTTGACGTAGCCGAGGTAGGCCGAGCACCACGGCTCGTTCAGCGTGCTCCAGTCGCGGACGCGGTCGCCGAGGCGGCGCGCCATGATCTCGGCGTACTCGGCGAAGCGGTAGGAGGTCTCGCGGTTCGTCCAGCCGCCGGCGTCCTCCAGGGCCTGCGGCAGGTCCCAGTGGTAGAGGGTGGCCACCGGGTTGATCCCGGCGCCGAGCAGCTCGTCGACCAGCCGGTCGTAGAAGTCCAGGCCGGCCTCGTTGGCCGGGCCGCTGCCGGTGGGCTGGATGCGGGGCCAGGCGATGGAGAACCGGTAGTCGGTCAGGCCCAGGCTCTTGATCAGCGCGACGTCCTCGCGGTACCGGACGTAGTGCTCACAGGCCGGGTCGCCGCCGTCGCCGTTGAGCACCTTGCCCGGGGTGGCCGCGAAGGTGTCCCAGATGGACTGGCCGCGACCGTCGGCCGTGGTGTGCCCCTCGATCTGGAAGGCGGCGGTGGCGACCCCCCAGCGGAACCCCTCGGGGAACCGCAGCAGCGGGGTGACCGGTGCGGTGGTGGTCTCGGACACGGATAACGCTCCTTGGGTAGTGCTGGGCGTCAGCCCTTGACGGCACCGGCCATGACGCCGGAGACGAGCTGGCGGGAGAAGAAGACGAACGCGATCAGCAGCGGCAGCACCGCCAGCACCGAGCCCGCCATCATCAGCGAGTAGTCCTGGTAGTAGCCGGAGGCGAGCACGTTGAGCGCGGTCTGCACGGTGCCGCCGGTGTCCGGCGGCATCACGATCAGCGGGTAGAAGAAGTCGTTCCAGCTGGTCATGAAGACGAACATGCCGAGCACGGCGGCCTGCGAGCGCACGCCGGGCAGCACCACGTGCCACCACACCCGCAGCAGGTTGGCGCCGTCCACGCGGGCGGCCTCCACCAGCTCGTCGGGGATCGTCTCGTCGATGGCCTGGCGCATCCAGAACACGCCGAACGCGGAGACCAGGGTGGGCAGGATGACCGCGGAGACGCCGGTCAGGCCGAGGTCGGTGACCAGCATGTACAGCGGGACGATGCCGAGCTGGGTGGGGACCATCACGGTGGCGATGACCGCGCCGAGCAGCAGGTTGCGGCCGCGGAAGCGCAGCTTGGTGAAGGCGAAGCCGGCCAGCGAGGAGAACAGCACGTTGGCGACGGTCGTGGTGCTGGCGATGATCAGCGAGTTCTGCAGCGCCGCCCAGAAGTCGACGGTGTCGAAGACCCGGGCGATGTTGTCGAACAGGTACCCGCCGGGGGTGAGCACCGGCGCGCCGGCGCCGACGGCCGAGTTGTCGCGGGAGGCGACGATGAACGACCAGTACAGCGGGAAGAGCGAGGCGATGACCACCAGTACGACGGCCGTGTAGACCAGCGGACTGGGTCGGCCCACGGTGCGCAGTCGCCGGACACGCCTGCCCTTGGGCGCCCCGACGGCGGTGGGGACGGTTGCCATGGTGGGACTCCTGTTTACCGGGCGGACGAGATGCGTCGGACGATCGCGAAGTTCAGCAGCGCCACCAGGGCGATGATGATGAACAGCACCCAGGACACCGCGGAGGCGTAGCCGTAGTCGCCGCGCGCGTTGAGGTAGCGGAAGACCAGCATCATCAGGGTCTGGAACTGGCCCTGCGAACCGCCGGAGCCGTCGGTGGAACCCGCCGCGGCGTCGTACATGAACGGCTCGGAGAACAGCTGGAGGCCGCCCACGGTGGAGATGATCACCGTGAAGATGATGGTCGGTCGGATGGACGGGATGGTCACCGACCAGAACTGCCGCCAGCGGGAGGCGCCGTCCAGCATCGCGGACTCGTAGAGCTCCTTGGGCACGCCCTGCATGGCCGCCAGGTAGATGAGCGCGTTGTAGCCGGCCCACCGCCACATCACCATGATGGAGACGGCGAGCTGCGAGCTCCAGGTGTCCCCGCGCCAGTCGACCGGCTCCAGGCCGACGGCCTCCAGCAGCCAGTTGACCATGCCGTACTGGTTGCTGAAGAACTGGGTGAAGATGATGCCGATCGCGACGACCGACACGATGTTGGGGACGAGGATCGAGGCCCGCCAGAAGGCGCGGCCGCGCAGCGAGGTGTTCAGCATCGCGGCCAGGAACAGCGCGAACAGCAGCTGCGGGACCGTGGAGATCAGGAAGATGCTGAAGGTGTTGCCGAGGGCGTTGTAGAAGTCCTCGTCGCCGAAGAGCCGCTGGAAGTTCTCCAGTCCGACGAAGCCCTGGTTGCCGCCGAGCATCTCCCAGTCGTGCATGGACACCCACATGGTGTACAGCAGCGGGTAGAGCCCGAAGACGCCGAAGACAACGAAGAACGGGGCGATGAACAGGTACGGCGTGATGTGCTTGTCGAACCGGAAACGGCGGTCGCCGCCGGGCGCGCGGCGCTGACCTCGCGCGCCGCCGGAGCGGGACTGCTTGCCGGTGTCCGCGGCGGGCGCCGGCCGGGGCGGACCCGAGGCGCTCGGGTCGACGGAGCGCGCGGTTTCGCTGGACTGCGTCGCCACGTCCGCTCTCCTCTCGGTGGTGGTGGGCCGGCCGCCGCCCCCGCGTCCGTCGCCTCCGGTCTGCCGGGAGCGACGGGGACGGGGCCACGGTGCTGGTCGTGCCGCGGGGGCCCGAAGGTGCTGGGGACGGGGTCGTGCTGGGGTGGTGCGGCGGCGCTGCCGCGGGACGGTGCGGTGGTGCTGGAGCGGTGCGGCCGGGGGGTGGGTGGGACGCCCCCGGCCGCACCGGGTCGATGCGGGTGACGCGGCCGGTCGGGGCCGCGTCACCGGGTCGGCCGCTACGGCCGGAAGCGGTGGGCCGGGTGTTCGCCCGGCCCACCGCGCCGATCACTGCTCGGCCAGTTCCTTGGCCGCTTCCAGGGCGGAGTTCCACGCCTCGTCGGGGGTGGCGTTGCCCTGCTCGACGGTCAGCAGGGCGTTCTGCACCTCGGTGTTGATGTCACCGTGCTGCGGGCCGCGGTAGTTGGGCTGCAGGTCCGTGGCCGAGGCGGCGAAGATCTGGCCGATCGGCGCGTTGGAGAAGTACTCGCTGGTGTGCTCCACCACCGACTGGTTCTCCAGGGCCTCGACGGTGGACGGCAGCAGGCCCTTGCTCTCGAAGATCCGCGCCTCCTGCGCCGGGTCGGTCAGCCAGGCGGCGAGCTTGGCGGCCTCCTCCGGGTGGTCGCCCTGCGCGGGCACGGCCAGCCAGGAGCCGCCCCAGTTGCCGCCCTCGCCGGGCACGTCGGCGACGTCCCACAGGCCGGCGGCCTCCGGGCCGGCGGCGGTCTCGATCAGCGCCAGCGCCCAGGCCGGGCAGACGGTGGTGGCGACGTTGGCGTTCTTGATCGCCGTGTTCCACTCACCGGTGAAGGAGGCCAGGCCGGCGGACTGCCCGTCGGCGGCGGACTCGGCGGCCTGCATGAAGGCGTCCCGGACGGCCGGGTTGGACTCCATGATGAAGTTGTCCGACTCGTCGTAGTAGCTGGTCGGGCTCTGGTTCAGGATCGCCGAGTAGATCGAGTTGGCGCTGTCGTACCACTTCAGGTCCGGCACCTGGCTCATGACCTCGGCGCCCTGGGCGAAGTACTCCTCCCAGGTCGGCCAGAGCGCGGCGACCTCCTCGCGGTCGGTCGGCAGGCCGGCTTCCTCGAACTTGTCCTTGCGGTAGCACATGGCCAGCGAGCCGACGTCGGTGCCGTAGCCGATGATCCGGCCGTCCACGTTGGCCAGCTCGGCCTTCCAGGGCAGCCAGTTGTCCTGGATGTCGGCGGCGCCGTACTCGGTCAGGTCGACGAACTGGTCGGCGGCCTGGGCGCGGAAGCGCGGCATGAAGCCCTCTTCGAGGGCGACGATGTCGGCGGCGCCGTTGCCGGAGGCCAGCTGCGTGGTGAGCTGCTGGTGGTGGGCCTCCATGTCCGCCCGGCGCTCTTCGATGTTGATGTTCGGGTTGGCGGCCTCGTACTCGGCGTAGAGGTCCTCGTACCCGAAGTCACTGAACGTGGCGACGGTCAGGGTGATCTGACCGCCGTCCTCGCCGCCGCCGCTTTCGCTGTCGCCTCCGCAGGCCGAGAGCACCAGCATGGAGGCGGCCATCGCCGCCACCGCTGTGGTGCCTCTCCGAGCGTGCTTGATGCCCATGCCGGGCCTCCCCTGGTGAACGTCTGTCTGGACGGTGTCGCAGGCCTAAACGGGGCGCACGTTACGTAGGAATGAACGCATCGTTGCGCCATGAGAGCGCTCTCAAGATGCCCGTCGGCCAGTGGTGCCGTCAAGACTCGAAAAGGTCACCGTTGTGCATCGGCCATTCGCGTGCACGGTGTGAACGCAGCCACCGTCGTCCCACGGACGCGGGGGCCGTCGCCACGCGGTGAGACGGTTGGTGCGGACCAGACTTCCAGAGGGGTGGACGATCGGGCAACGGGGCGGGAGCCGGGAACCGGCCACCTTCGGTGCCCACGCTCGTGCCCGATCGCCCGCGGACGCACCGTCGGTGACGGACCGTCGGACGACCGCGCCCGGCCCGGTGCGGGGGTGGCCGGCACCGGCCGCCCCCGCACCGGGAGTGCTCAGCGGCGCCGCGGGTCCTGGCGGTACCCGGCGGCGCGGACCGACTTGTGGATCACCTTCCACTGGCGCTCCCGCTCGGCCCGCAGCCGGGCGTCGCTGCGCGAGGCGATCCACTCCTCCTCGCGCAGCAGCTTGCGGTAGCTGTCCAGCCGGCGCCTGGCCAGGGTGCCGTCCTCGACCGCCGCGAGCACGGCGCAGCCGGGTTCGCCCTGGTGGCCGCAGTCGCCGAACCGGCAGCCGGTGGCCAGTTCCGCGATCTCGGCAAAGACCTGCCGCAGCCCGTCGGCGGAGTCGTAGAGTCCGACACCGCGCAGCCCCGGGGTGTCGATCAGCACGCCCCCGCCGGGCACCGGGCCGTCCGCCGGCATGACGTGCAGTTCGCGGCGGACGGTGGTGTGCCGCCCCTTGCCGTCGGAGCGCTCGGCTCCGGTGGCCAGCACCTCGGCCCCGAGCAGGGCGTTGGCCAGGGTGGACTTCCCGGCGCCGGACTGGCCGACCAGCGCCGCGGTGGGGTGCTCGGCGACGCCGGCGAGCACGGCGCCGAGGACGTCGAGGCCGTCTCCGGTGCGGGCAGAGACGGTCAGCACCTGCACACCGGGGGCGGTGGCGGCGATCTCCGCGTGGATCTGCTCGGCGTCGTCCACGGTGTCCGCCTTGGTCAGCACGACCACCGGGGTGGCGCCGCTCTCCCAGGCCAGGGCCAGCAGGCGTTCCACCCGGGCGGCCCGGGGGTCGACGGCCAGCGAGACCACGACGAGCACCGCGTCGAGGTTGGCGGCGACCACCTGTCCCTCGGAGCGCTTGCTGGAGGTGGAGCGGACGAACGCGGTGCGGCGCGGCAGCAGGGCGCGCAGCACCGGCTGGGACGGGCCGGCGGTCCGGCCCCGGCCGCCGGCCGCGCCGTCGGTGCCGTCGGCGCCGTCGGTTGCCGGGAGCTCCACCACGGCCCAGTCGCCGGTGCAGACGGTGGTCAGCGGGTCGGGGGAGCTGACCTCCTGGGCGTCCGCGAGGACCACCCGGCCGTCCACGGCCACCTCGCTGAAACGGCGTTCGACGCGGACCACGCGTCCGGGGCGCAGCCTGCCGGCCGCGCCGGTGGAGCGGGCCCCGGTCAGCCGGGCGAGGTGGTCGCGGAGGTCGTGGTCGAGATCGGCCGTCCAGCCGTGGGTGGCGGCGTCGGCGGTGTGGCGGAGGACCCACTTCGGGTCGGCCGGCGCCGGCGGGGTGGCGGGCGCCGTGGAGGGGGCGCCGCCGTGGAGGGAGGAGGAGTCGGTGGTGGTGAACGGTTCGTTCACTGGTGGGGTGTGCCCTTCGAAAAGGGGTCCGCGCGGCACGGCGCGGTCGGCGCGGGGCGCCGGGACCGTCCGAGGGGGACGGTGCTACGACCAGCGGCTCAGCCGCGGACCCGGGAGGTGAGGAGGCGTCGGTCGCTGCCGCCACGGGCAGCCCTGCTCCAGGCGATCGACATGCTCCACCTCCCTCGAAGAAATCCCGGCCTCGGAGAAATCCCCGGGCCGTCGCCGAGGCGAGGGCCGGGAAGGCCGGTACACCGTTGTCCGGCGCCGCGCGGCCGTGGGCCCGTCCGGCCCCGCCTCGCGACGCGCCCCCAGGCTAGCGGGTCGCCGCCCGCGCCGTCACTCGCTTTTCCGCGCCGGCTCCCGCTCCGCCGTGCGGCCGGCCGCCGGCGCGGGGTCCCGGTCGCCGTCCCGCGGCGCCCGGGCCAGGCCGCGCAGCGCCGTGCTGCCCCTGAGGGAGCGGGTGACGCGGGCGCGCACCTGGTCGGGCGGCAGGAAGTCGGCCCAGCGCTCGGGGAACTCGGCCGGCGGGATCTCGCCGGGCTCCCCGTCGGCCTCCGCGGCCTCGGCGGCCCGCTGGGCGCGGCGGGCCTCGATGCGGGCGATGAGCTCGGTGGCCTCCCGGCGCTGCTCGTCCTCGTAGGCCTGGCGGGCGGCGGTGGTGGCCCGGGAGGGCCACACCGAGTCCACGGCGGCGTTCACGGCGGCGCCGATCAGCACGGATATCGCGGTCACGCCCATCCACAGCAGCACGGCGACCGGCGCGGCCAGCGAGCCGTAGACGGTCGGCCCCTCCACGGTGCTCGCCAGGTAGGTGCGCAGCAGCTCGGCGCAGACCAGCCAGAGCGCCAGGGCCACCAGCGCCCCGGGGATGTCCTCCCGCCACGGCGTCCGCACCGGGACGGCGACGTGGTAGAGGGTGGTCAGGAAGCAGGTGGAGAACACCACCACCACCGGCCAGTACAGGGCGCGCAGCACGACCGCGCTGTCCGGCAGGACGCCCACGACCAGCTCCGGGCCGAGCACCATCAGCGGCAGCACCACGGCGCCCACCACCAGGCCGACGAGGTAGAGGCCGAAGGAGAGCGCCCGGGTGCCGACGATGCCCCGGTGCCCGCCGAGCCCGTACATGATCGTGATGGTGTCGACGAAGACGTTCAGCGCCCGGGAGCCCGACCACAGGGCGAGCAGGAAGCCGACGGAGATGATGTCGGGTCGGCCGCCGCCGGTGAAGACGCTGTCCAGCAGCGGGCGCACCAGTTCGGTGACGGCGTCGTCGGTGAGCAGGGTCTGCGAGACGGCCAGGATCCGGCCGCGCAGGTCCTCGATGGTGCCGGTGCCGAGCCAGTCGTCGAGGTAGCCGAGGGTGCCGGACAGGCCGAGCAGCAGCGGCGGCAGGGAGAGCAGCGAGAAGAACGCCGCCTCGGCGGACAGCCCGGTGACGCGGTGGTCCATGCAGGACCGGACGGTGGACCGCAGGACCCGCCACAGGGCGGGGCGCAGGGGGCGGCGTGGGCGGCGGCCGCGGCGCCGGTCCGGTACCGGCCGGGGACTGCGGGGGGCGACGACGTCGTGCACGTGCTCAACCTACGCCGGTGCCGCCGGGGCGCTGCCGCGCGCCCCACGGTCCGGTACCGGCTCGTGACCCTCCGTTCGACGCCCGATCACCACCGTCCGGAATGTGAGACGCGGCGAGACGGCGCCGGAGCCCGGCCGCCGCTCAGCGCTGCATGGCCAGGGAGATGCGGCTGAGCACCCGGGCGGCGTGCCGCAGCTCGTCGACGCTCAGGTCGTCCAGGTCGCGCTCCCAGTGCAGGCGCAGGCTGGTCTCGATCCGGTCGAGCTCCATCCGGCCGCGGGCGGTGAGCCGCAGCGCGCCCGGGCGGGCGGCGCCGCCGGAGCGGTCCCGCAGCCGCGGCTGCGGCGCGAACTCCACCAGCCCCTCGCGGCCGAACTCGGCGAGCAGGGCGCGCACCTCGGTCTCGTCCAGGCTCGCCACCCGGGCGAGGCCGGCGGTGTCCAGCGCCTGCTCGTCGCCGAGGGCGTCCAGCAGCCGGTGCCGGCCGCCGATCCGGGCCGCGGCCCGGCAGCGCGCCGGGGTGTCGCAGGTCACCGGGTCGTGGTCGGGGCCCCCCGGGTGGTGGTCGGTGCGGGCCGCGAGGAACTCGTGCGCCAGCGAGCGGCGCAGCGCGACGTGGTAGCCGTGCAGGGCGTACCGCAGCGTCTCCACCGCGTCCTCCCGCGCGGGCTGCGGCGGGGGCGCGGCCTGGGCCTGCGGCCGTTCCGCCGCCACCGCCGGCGGCCGGGGAGCGGGCCCGGGCTCGGCGGGCGGCCGTGCGGCGACGGTCTCGGTGCGCATCGCTGTCACCCTTCTGGCTTCCTGGCTGACCGGTGCCGGGCGGCGGGGCCGGGACGGGCACGGGCTACGGGGTCGGGGCGGGCACGGACATCCGCCCAGGTGACTTTAAGCCACGGCGGGGCCACCGGTGTTCCGCACCGGGGGCGGGCCCGTACCGGAAGCACGTGACGCACGCCACGTCGTCCCACATTTCGAACGAAACAAGTCCGATATTCGGACGGCTGTGGACGGAAGTCCCGCCCCGTGACAACCTTTCGAGCATGTCACGCGCTGGAACACCTCTCGTCGGCCGACTCCACGTCGACCTCGGGCGCACGTCCAGCGCCAGCTGTCAGCCGGCCTGACCGACCGCCGCGCCGCGTCCACACCGCCGTGGACGCGCCAACCGGCGCCCCCGGTACCGCGAGGACACACGCGCACGGGCCGCACCCGCCTGCGTCGCGCCCTCACGGTCCGAGCCGACCAAGTCAAGTCCACCCGCTCGACGCCGAAGGACGACGCCCGATGGCCCCCACCCCCGAGTCCCGAGCCGGCGACACCGCAGGCAGTGCCGGCGCCCGCACCCCCGGTGCGCGCGCCGCGGGCACCCGCGCCGCCGGCTCGCGCCGCCCCGCCCGCCCCCGCGGCGAGGGCCAGTGGGCCGTGGGCCACCGCGAACCGCTCAACGCCAACGAGCAGTTCAAGAAGGACGACGACGGCCTCAACGTGCGCCGCCGGATCGAGACGATCTACGCGCACACCGGCTTCGACTCCATCGACGGCAACGACCTGCGCGGCCGCATGCGCTGGTGGGGCCTGTACACCCAGCGCAAGCCCGGCATCGACGGCGGCAAGACCGGCGTGCTGGAGCCGCACGAGCTCGACGACAAGTACTTCATGCTGCGCGTGCGCATCGACGGCGGCGCCCTGAACGTCGCCCAGCTGCGCGCCGTCGCCGAGGTCTCCCGGACCTACGCCCGCGGCACCGCCGACATCACCGACCGGCAGAACATCCAGCTGCACTGGGTGCGCATCGAGGACGTGCCCGCCATCTGGGAGAAGCTGGAGGCCGTCGGCCTGTCCACCACCGAGGCGTGCGGCGACACCCCCCGCGTCATCCTCGGCTCCCCGGTCGCCGGCATCGCCGAGGACGAGATCATCGACGGCACCCCCGCCATCGAGGAGATCACCCGCCGCTACATCGGCAACCCCGAGTTCTCCAACCTGCCGCGCAAGTTCAAGTCGGCCGTCTCCGGCTCCCCGCTGCACGACGTCGTCCACGAGATCAACGACATCTCCTTCGTCGGCGTCGTCCACCCCGAGCACGGCCCCGGCTTCGACCTGTGGGTCGGCGGCGGCCTGTCCACCAACCCGCGGCTGGCCGAACGGCTCGGCGTGTGGGTGCCGCTGCAGGACGTCCCCGAGGTCTGGGCCGGCGTCATCGGCATCTTCCGCGACTACGGCTACCGCCGCCTGCGCAACCGCGCCCGGCTGAAGTTCCTGATGGCCGACTGGGGCCCGGAGCGCTTCCGGCAGGTCCTCCAGGACGAGTACCTGCACCGCGAGCTCGTCGACGGCCCCGCCCCCGCCGAACCCGACGCCCGCTGGCGCGACCACCTCGGCGTCCACCGGCAGAAGGACGGCCGCTACTACGTCGGCGCCGCCACCCGCGTCGGCCGCACCAACGCCGACCTGCTGGCCAAGGTCGCCGACCTGGCCGAGGCCCACGGATCGGACCGGATCCGGACCACCGTGGAGCAGAACCTGCTCGTCCTCGACATCCCCGAGAACCGCGTCGACTCCCTCGTCGCCGGCCTCGCCGAACTCGGCCTGCACGCCAAGCCCAGCCCGTTCCGGCGCGGCACCATGGCCTGCACCGGCATCGAGTTCTGCAAGCTCGCCATCGTCGAGACCAAGGGCCGCGGCGGCGACCTCATCGACGAACTCGAACGCCGCCTGCCCGACTTCGACGAGCCCGTCACCATCAACCTCAACGGCTGCCCCAACGCCTGCGCCCGCATCCAGGTCGCCGACATCGGCCTGAAGGGCCAGCTCGTCATGGACGCCGACGGCAACCAGGTGGAGGGCTTCCAGGTCCACCTCGGCGGCGCCCTCGGCCTGTCCGCCGGCTTCGGCCGCAAGGTCCGCGGACTGAAGGTCACCGCCAGCGAACTCCCCGACTACGTCGAGCGCCTGCTGCGCCGCTACCGGGAAGAGCGCAAGGACGGCGAGCGTTTCGCGGAGTGGGTGACCCGCGCGGACGAGGAGGCCCTGGCGTGACGGGCCACCACCACGCGGGCGAGCGACCGAGGAGGAACAGGTGAGCGGAGCGGAGGGCGCCACGCGAGCCGTGCCGTTCTACTGCCCGTTCTGCGGCGAGGAGGACCTGCGCCCCTCCGAAGCCGGACACGGCGCCTGGGAGTGCGGCGACTGCGCCCGCGCCTTCAGGCTCTCCTTCCTCGGCCTCGTGGCCCGTGGCGCCGCCGCCCACCGCGGCGCGACGCCCGCCGGCGCCGAGACCGACCACCGGGAAGACCGGGAAGAAGGGACCACGACGTGACCACCGGTTCCATCCGCATCCCCCACGGCCCCATCCGCACCCCCGAACAGCTGCGCGACCTCGCCGAACGGGCCGGCCGCGACCTCGAGGGCGCCCCCGCCCTGGAGATCCTGCGCTGGGCCACCGACACCTTCGGCGACCGCTTCTGCGTCACCTCCTCCATGGAGGACGCCGTCGTGGCCCACCTCGCCTCCCGGGTCCGCCCCGGCGTCGACGTGGTCTTCCTCGACACCGGCTACCACTTCCCGGAGACCATCGGCACCCGGGACGCCGTCGCCGAGGTCTACGACGTCAACGTGATCACCGTCACCCCGCCGAAGACCGTCGCCGAACAGGACGCCGAACACGGGCCGCAGCTGCACGACCGCGACCCCGACCTGTGCTGCCAGCTGCGCAAGGTCCTGCCGCTGCGCGACGCCCTCACCGGCTACCAGGCCTGGGCCACCGGCCTGCGCCGCTCCGAGTCCCCCACCCGGGCCAACACCCCCGTCGTCGGCTGGGACGAACGCCGCGGCAAGGTCAAGATCTCCCCCATCGCCGCCTGGACCGACACCGACGTCCAGGACTACATCGACGAGCACGGCGTCCTGACCAACCCCCTGCTGATGGACGGTTACACCTCGATCGGCTGCGCCCCCTGCACCCGGCGCACCGCCCCCGGGGAAGACGCCCGCGCGGGCCGCTGGGCCGGCCGCGCCAAGACCGAATGCGGACTCCATGGCTGAGCTGATGTCCACCCCCACCACCACCGAGACCACGGCCGGCACCGGCGCGCCCCCGGCCGCCGGCGCCACCGTGTGGCTGACCGGCCTGCCCAGCGCCGGCAAGACCACCATCGCCACCGCCCTCGCCGACCGGCTGCGCGCCGCCGGCCGGCGCGTCGAGGTGCTCGACGGCGACGAGATCCGCACCTTCCTGTCCGCCGGACTCGGCTTCAGCAAGGAGGACCGGCACACCAACGTCCAGCGCATCGGCTTCGTCGCCGAACTCCTCGCCCGCAACGGCGTGCTCGTGCTGGTGCCGGTCATCGCCCCCTACGCGGACAGCCGCGCCGCCGTCCGCGACCGGCACGCCGCCCACGGCACCCCCTACCTGGAGGTGCACGTCGCCACCCCGCTGGAGGTCTGCTCCGAGCGCGACGTCAAGGGCCTGTACGCCAAGCAGCGCGCCGGCGAACTCACCGGCCTGACCGGCGTCGACGACCCCTACGAGCCCCCGACCGACCCCGACCTGCGCATCGAGACCCAGGCCGGCACCGTCCAGGACTCCGCCGACGCCCTGCACACCCTGCTGACCGACAAGGGGCTGCTCGCATGACCACCGAGACCACCACCCCGACCACGGCCACCGGGGCCGCCACCGCCGCCCCCGCCGGCGTCCTGGACGGCGAGAACCCCTACACGCTGTCCCACCTCGACGCCCTGGAGTCCGAGGCCGTCCACATCTTCCGCGAGGTCGCCGGCGAGTTCGAGCGCCCCGTGCTGCTCTTCTCCGGCGGCAAGGACTCCATCGTCATGCTGCACCTGGCGCTGAAGGCCTTCTGGCCCGCCCCGGTGCCCTTCGCCCTGCTGCACGTCGACACCGGCCACAACTTCCCCGAGGTCATCGCCTACCGCGACCGCGTCGTCGCCCGGCACGGCCTCCGCCTGGAGGTCGCCTCCGTGCAGGAGTACATCGACTCCGGCCGGCTGCGCGAACGCCCCGACGGCACCCGCAACCCGCTGCAGACCGTCCCCCTGCTCGACGCCATCGAGAAGGGCCGCTTCGACGCCGTCTTCGGCGGCGGACGCCGCGACGAGGAGAAGGCCCGCGCCAAGGAACGCGTGTTCTCCCTGCGCGACGAGTTCGGCGCCTGGGACCCCCGCCGCCAGCGCCCCGAACTGTGGCAGCTCTACAACGGCCGGCACGCCCCCGGTGAGCACGTCCGCGTCTTCCCGCTGTCCAACTGGACCGAGCTGGACGTGTGGCAGTACATCGAGCGCGAGCACATCGAACTGCCCGAGATCTACTTCGCGCACGAACGCGAGGTGTTCCAGCGCAACGGCATGTGGCTCACCGCCGGCGACTGGGGCGGCCCCAAGGACGGCGAGACCGTCGAACGCCGCGTCGTCCGCTACCGCACCGTCGGCGACATGTCCTGCACCGGCGCCGTCGCCTCCGACGCCACCACCGTCGAAGCGGTCATCGCCGAGATCGCCGAGAGCCGCCTCACCGAACGCGGAGCCACCCGCGCCGACGACAAGCTGTCCGAGGCCGCCATGGAGGACCGCAAGCGCGAGGGCTACTTCTAGGCCGGCCCCCCGACCGGCCGCCCGCCGCCGGCCCGCGCGCCCACCCCGCCTCCCGTGCCCGCCGCTCCCTGACCCGGAGACCCCACCATGACCAGCCAGCTGACGACCGACACCGACACCACGCCCTCCGAGGACGCGGCCTCCGCCACCTCGCTGCTCCGGTTCGCCACCGCGGGCAGCGTCGACGACGGCAAGTCCACGCTCGTCGGACGGCTGCTGCACGACTCCAAGTCGGTGCTCGCCGACCAGCTGGAGGCCGTCGAGGCGGCCAGCCGGCGCCGCGGCCAGGACGCCCCCGACCTCGCGCTGCTCACCGACGGCCTGCGCGCCGAGCGCGAGCAGGGCATCACCATCGACGTGGCCTACCGCTACTTCGCCACCCCCCGGCGCCGGTTCATCCTCGCCGACACCCCCGGCCACGTGCAGTACACCCGCAACATGGTCACCGGCGCCTCCACCGCCGAACTCGCCGTGGTGCTGGTCGACGCCCGCAACGGCGTCGTCGAGCAGACCCGCCGGCACGCCGCCGTCGCCGCCCTGCTGCGCGTCCCGCACGTCGTCCTCGCCGTCAACAAGATGGACCTCGTCGACTACGCCGAGGACACCTTCCGGCGGATAGCCGACGAGTTCTCCGGCTACGCCGCCTCCCTCGGCGTCCCCGAGATCACCGCCATCCCGATCTCCGCCCTCGTCGGCGACAACGTGGTGGTGCCCTCCACCGCCATGGACTGGTACACCGGCCCCACCCTGCTGGAGCACCTGGAGACCGTGCCGGTCGTCGGCGACCCCTCCACCGCCCCGGTCCGGCTCCCCGTCCAGTACGTGATCCGCCCGCAGGGCGCCGCCGGCGTCCCCGAGGAACTGCGCGACTACCGCGGCTACGCCGGACAGCTCACCTCCGGCGTGCTGCGGGTCGGCGACACCGTCCGGGTGCTGCCCTCCGGGGCCACCACCACCGTCGCCGGCATCGACCTGCTCGGCCGCTCCGTCGACATCGCCTGGGCCCCGCAGTCCGTCACCGTGCTGCTCGCCGACGAACTCGACATCTCCCGCGGCGACCTGCTGGCCACCGAGGCCACCGCCCCCGAACCGGTCAAGGACGTCGAGGCCACCGTCTGCCACCTGCACGAACGGCCGCTGCGCGCCGGCGACCGGGTGCTGCTGCGGCACACCACCCGCACCGTCAGGGCCATCGTCAAGGAGATCGAGCACCGCCTCGACATCGACACCCTGGAGCGCGGCCCCGCCCCGGACGGCCTCGGCGTCAACGACATCGGACGCGTCCGGCTGCGCACCGCCGAACCGCTGGCCCTCGACGACTACGCGACCAGCCGCAGCACCGGCTCCTTCCTGCTCGTCGACCCCGCCGACGGCACCACCCTGACCGCCGGCATGGCGGGCGAGGCGTTCGCCGGGGCCGCGGCCGAGCGGCCGTGACCGGCGGCCACCCGTGACCACCGCCGCCACCACACCGCCCACCCGGCGGCGGACCACCACCACACCGCCCACCCCGGCGCCCGCCCCCGCGCGGGCGCCGGAGGACGGCGCCGTGCTGCTCGCCGTCGCCCACGGCAGCCGCGACCCGCGCCACGCCGCCACCATCCACGCCCTGCTCGACCAGGTCCGCCGGCAGCGGCCGCAAACCCGCGTCGAGGTGGGCTTCCTCGACTTCGACACCCCGTCGCTCGACGACGCCCTGGACCGCCTGGCCGCCCGCCACACCCGCCGGGTGGTCGCCGTCCCGCTGCTGCTGGGCCGCGCCTACCACGCCACCGACGACATCCCCGGCGTGCTGGACGGAGCACGCGCCCGCCACCACCGGATGGCGATCCGCCAGGCCGACGTCCTCGGCCCGTCCCCGCTGCTGCTGGACGCCCTGGAGGAGCGGCTGCGCCAGGCCGGCGCCCCCACCGGCGACCCCCGGCTCGGCGTGGTGCTCGCCTCCGCCGGCTGCTCCGACCCGGCCGTCCGCGCCCGGATGTCCGCCCTGGCCGCCGAGTGGCGGACCCGCGCCGGCTGGCACTCGGTGCTGCCCGCCTACGCCTCGGCCGCCGGGCCCCGCGTCCCCGAGGCGGTCGCCGCCCTGCGCGCCGCCGGCGCCCGCCGCGTCGCCGTCGCCCGCTACTTCCTGGCGCCCGGGCGGCTGCCCGACATCGCCCGGGACGGCGCGGCCGCGGCCGGCGCCGACATCGTCGGCGACGTCCTCGGCCCCTCCCCCGCCGTCGCCCGCCTGCTGCTGCACCGCCACACGCGGGCGCTCGCCGCGCCCTGGCCGGCGGTCCCCACCCAGGGTCAGCCCCGGCGCGCCCGGGCCGCGTCGAGGTAGGCGGCGGCGCCCTCCGGGTCGAGGAACCACTCCGCCAGGTCCGCGGGGTCGTCGAAGCCGTTCGCGAAGCGGTCGGCCACCTCGGGCAGGCCGGCGGCGGCGCCGAGGATCTCCCGCACGTGCTCCGGGGGCGGCGCCAGCATCGCGTCGGTCCAGCGCACCACGTGCCGGGCGTAGTCCCAGAAGCGCTCGAAGGCGGCCTCCATGAAGGCGCGGTCGAACGGACCGTCCCCGCGCTCCTCGATCGCCGCCAGGTAGCAGGCGGCGGCCTTGGCCGCGCTGTTGGCGCCCTGGCCGGTGATCGGGTCGTTGGCCACCACCACGTCCGCCATGCCCAGCACCGGGCGGCCCGACGGCAGCACGGCGACCGGGTGCCGCACGGTGGGCGGGAACCGGCCGGCGAGCGTGCCGCCGGCGTCGGTCAGCTCCGCCCCGCGGGCCCGCTCCCACTCCCACGGCAGGTACCGCTTCATCAGTTCCCGGGTCAGCTCCAGGTGCTGCCCGGGGTCGGTGACGCCGTCGAAGACGTCCAGCGGACCGCCCGGCACCCCCTCCAGGAACAGGATGTCGGCCGGCCCGGTCAGGGTCAGCGTCGGTATGACGAACAGCTCGCCGACGCCCGGCACCAGGTTGCAGGCCACCGCCGGGAAGGGGTGCTCGGGGCGCGGCGCCAGGCCGTGCACGTAGGCCACCGCCAGCGCGCGCCGCGGCGCGTCGTGCGTGGAGCGGGCGGCGTCGCGCGCGAACAGCCCGCCGAGCCCTCCGCGGCCGGCCGCCACCACGGTGAGGTCGTATCCGGCGGAGAGCGCGTCGAGGTCCTCGGCGGTCACCGCCCCCACCCGCACCTCCCCGCCCCGGGTGGCGAACTCCTCCAGCCAGTGGGCCATCTTGATCCGCTGGTCCACGGAGTGCGCGGGGGCGGACAGCCGGCCGAGCCAGTCCAGCGCCCGTCCGCCCCCGGGGTCGGCCACCGAGACGCCGATCCCCCCGACGGCGGGCGCCTCGGCGTCCCAGTGGGCGAGGCCGAGCGCCCGCTCGTGGGCCCGCGCGCTGTCGAACATCACCTGGGTCGACAGCACCCGACCGGACCGGATCCGCTCGGCGGACCGGTCGGTGACCACGGTGACCCGGTGGCCACGGGCCTGGAGCCCGAGCGCGAGCTGCAGGCCGGACTGGCCCGCGCCGACGACGAGGATCTGGGGCATGGCGCTCTCCTGACACGAGGTGGGCGACGGCGGACCCGACCCGCCCGGCCCCCGTCCACCCGCGCCGTCCCGGGCGGGCCCGGGTGCCCGTGGTCGCTGGCCGGCGGGCCGTCATCCTCCCGTCCGGACGGGCCATTCTGCCCCGACACCGGCCGAACGGCCCCCGGCGTGCGGCCACTTCCCAGCCGCGCCACCCCTGCGTGCCCCCGTCGGGCCGCGCCTCCGTCAGGCCCGCCTCCCGTCGGGTCCGCCTCCCGTCAGGCCGTCCGCACCGGCCACAGCGTGTCGACCACCGCCAGCGGATCCCGGGTGCGCCGCAGGTACGCCTGGTAGCCGGTGGCCCACTCCGCGTACCAGGCGATCTGACTGCGGTGCAGCTCCGCCGGCGGGGTCGACCGTATCTCCGGGTAGCGCCCGGCGATCGCCGCCATCACCTGCACGGCGGCCAGGGCGTCCGCCCCCGCCTCGTGGGCGCCCTCCAGGGTCACCCCGTACTCCCGGCAGACCGCTTCGAGGTTCCGTGAGCCGCGCCGGTAGCGGTCGACGCGGCGGTCGATGGTCAGCGGATCCAGTATCGGCGCGGCGACCCCGCCGGAGAGCCGCTCCAGGGACGGCAGGCCGTGCCGGACCAGCTCCGCGGAGAGCACGCTGAAGTCGAAGGCGGCGTTGAACGCCACCACCGGCGTGCCGGTGGCGAAGTAGCGGGCCAGCCGGCGCGCGATGCGCGCGGCGCACTCGGCGGCCGGTTCCCCCTCGGACCGGGCGCGCTCGTTGGTCACCCCGTGGATCCGGACGGCCTCCTCGGGGATGGGCACGCCGGGATCGACGAGCCAGTTGTGACGGGCCACCAACTCGCCGTCGGCCACTTCGACGAGGGCGGCGGTGACGATCCGGGCGGTCAGGGGGTCGGTTCCGGTGGTCTCGAGGTCGAAGCCGACCATGAGGTTCCTGTGCCAGCTCATCCCGGGCACCCCTCTTCTCTGCGTGATGTCCTGACAGACATCCTGCCCAGCTCCTCCGACATCGGATTCCTGCCGGCCCGGCGTACGCGTCTCGCGCGCGCCCTCGGCGGGCATCGCGCATGCGCCGGCGCACGCCCGTCGCACACGCCGGCGCACCGGCGTGGCGACCTGCTGTCGAGGACCCGTCATCACCGTGCGCGGCGGCCGGCCGGGCGCTCCGTCAGCCGTCCGGGCCCGAAGCGGCCGGTCAGGACACCGGCCGGGACGCCTCCCAGGCCCCCTCGAACTCCTCCCGGTACAGGTCGAACACCCCCGGCTCCGCGCCGCGCTCACCGCCCCGCCCCCGCACCACCAGCGCCGGGGCCTCGGTGCCCCGGGCCCGCCGCAGATACGGCTGGATGACGGCCAGTCCGTCCGGACCGTCGCCGTCGACCAGGTAGGCGGTGAACCGCGGGGTCTCGTCGAACACCCGGATCTGGAAGTCCTCGGCCGCCCGGCCGACCGCAGGGTCGGCCACCCGCGCCCGCACCCGCCGCATCTGGATGATGTTCGCCTCCACCGTGCGGGCCAGCTCCCCCCGGGACAGCCCCAGCTCCCGCTCCCGGCGGCGCACCGTGCTGCTGGCCGGATTGATGAACAGCAGCCGCATCCGGCAGCCGTCCAGGGCCAGGCGGGCCAGCCGGCGGGCGGTGAAGTTCTGCACCAGCGGGTTGAGCGCTATGCCGACGGCGTCCAGGGTCCGGGCCCCGCGCAGCAGCTCCTCCATGGGCAGCTCGCGCTGCAGCCGCACCCGGTCCGGGTGCACCCCGATCACGTCGGCGTAGCGGTCGGCCACCAGGTCCTCGATGACGTCCACCGGCATCCGGCGGGGCGCCTCGGCGGCCTCGTCGTCGGCGCGCCGGTTGCCGCCCAGCACCTGCAGCAGGCGCAGCGCGGTCCGCTCGGCCTGGGCCAGCACGGTGGAGGTCAGCGAGCGGTTGCGGGCCACCACGTGCCGGGCCACCTCCAGCTCGTCCAGCGCCAGCTCCAGCTCCCGGCGGTCGTCGAGGAAGGGCGCGAAGCACGGCCAGTGGCCGGCGATCAGCTCACGCAGCTGGGGAAGGGTGAGGAAGACCAGCAGGTCGTCGTCGGCCGGGTCGAGCAGGTAGCCCTTGCGACGGCTGACCTCCCGCACGGCCGCGGCCCGGTCGGCCCACTCCGCGCCGCCGGGCCCGGCCGCGGCGACCACCCAGTCGTCGCCGTGCACCGGCTCGTAGATGGGGCGGAGCACGGCGCCGACCACGGCGCGCAGCCGCTGCTCCACCAGGTTGAGCCACACGTAGGCGCGGCCGTCGCGACGGACCCGGGTCAGGGCGTCGTTCCACTCCCGCTCGGTCCAGGCCAGGATGTCCACGCCGTCCGGCCTGATGGTGGACGGCGCGCGGCGCTCGGGGGTGCCGGAGAGCGGGTCGCGCCCCGGGACGTGCTGCTGCTCCATCGGGCCTGCCTGTGCCGGGATGCTGCCGGAGAGGGTGCCGTGCGGTGGGCCTGGGGGCAGGCCGGGGAGGGTGGGCGCGTCGTACGGGCTGGTGGGGCCGCCACCGGTCAGGGCGGCGTCGGAGGGGAGGGCGGAGGAGTACGGGCCGCCGCCGTACCCGTCCGGGCCCGGTCCGGCGGCGGGGCCGCGGCGGGCGGAGCCGTCGGCGCGCCGCTCCTCGCCGGCGCCGCCGCCCGGGGCGCCGGCGTAGTCCGCGCCGGCGTAGTCGGGCTCGCCGTAGCCGCCGAGCGGATGGTCGGCGTCGGGGTAGCCGGCGTCCGGATAGCCCGGGCCGCCGTCGTACGGCTCGCCGCCGCCGAAGGCCCCGCCGTCCTCGTAGCCCGCCCGGTCGTACTCGGCCCGGTCGTCGTAGCCGGGTCGGTCGTCGTAGCCGGGTCGGTCGTCGTAGCCGGCGGCCCGGTCGTACCGGCCGTCGTCGTAGGGAGCACCGCCGCCGGCGCCACCGCCGTACGGCCCGGTCACGGGGTCGGAGGGGTCGTCCGGCTCCGCCCCCGACGGCCCGGGGGCCTCGTCGGCGCCGTCGCCGGACGGGCGCCCGATGTGTGCTGCCACGGTGGCTCGTTGGTCCCTTCCCCGCTGGTCACGGAATCGCGGTGGAGGAGGGCCGTGCTCCTCCGCCACGAGTGATCAAGCCTACTGTCCCGTGATCACCACCGCAGTCCGATCAGACATGCACATGTTCTGTTCATTTGGGCACAACAGAGGAAAGGTGACGAGCACTCAGCCGTCGGCCGGGCCCGTGTGGACGGACCGTGCGCCACCGCGCGCCCGCCCCGACACCAACATTCGGAGGAAGATGCCGGGAAGTCGTACCGGGGGACGTCGAACTGCGCGACGATTTTCGCGGAAGGTCTCCGTGCCGGCCGACTCGCCGGACGGGCGTACGGAAGCAGGTGGGCATGCAGGTCTGGCCGGGACAGCCGTACCCGCTCGGCGCCACGTACGACGGCGCGGGCACCAACTTCGCGGTCTACTCCGAGGTGGCCGAACGCATCGAGCTCTGCCTGATCGGCGACGACGGCACCGAGGAACGCGTGGAACTGCGCGAGACCGACGCCTTCGTGCGCCACGCCTACCTCCCCGGCATCCAACCCGGCCAGCGCTACGGCTTCCGGGTGCACGGCCCCTACCGCCCGCACACCGGCGACCGGTGCAACCCCCACAAGCTGCTGCTCGACCCCTACGCCAAGGCGATGAGCGGACGCGTCGACTGGGACGAGTCCGTCTACGGCTACCACTTCGGCTCCCCGGAGAGCCGCAACGACGCCGACTCGGCGGGCCACACCATGACCTCCGTGGTGATCAACCCCTACTTCGACTGGGGCAACGACCGCCCGCCGCGCACCGAGTACCACCGCACGGTCATCTACGAGGCCCACGTCAAGGGCCTGACCTACCTCCACCCCGGGCTGCCCGAGGAGATCCGCGGCAGCTACGCCGCGATCGGCCACCCGGCCGTCATCGACCACCTCACCACCCTCGGCGTCACCGCCATCGAACTGATGCCCGTGCACCAGTTCGTGCACGACCACCGCCTGGTCGACGCCGGCCTGGCCAACTACTGGGGCTACAACACCATCGGCTTCTTCGCCCCGCACGGCGCCTACTCCTCCACCGGCGACCGCGGAGGCCAGGTGCAGGAGTTCAAGACGATGGTCCGCGCGCTGCACGCGGCCGGCATCGAGGTCATCCTCGACGTCGTCTACAACCACACCGCCGAGGGCAACCACCTCGGCCCCACCCTCTCCTTCCGCGGCCTGGACAACGCCTCCTACTACCGGCTCGCCGAGGACCGCCGCTACTACATGGACACCACCGGCACCGGCAACAGCCTGCTGATGCGCTCCCCGCACGTCCTCCAGCTCATCATGGACTCGCTGCGCTACTGGGTCACCGAGATGCACGTCGACGGCTTCCGCTTCGACCTCGCCGCCACCCTCGCCCGGCAGTTCCACGAGGTCGACCGGCTCTCCTCGTTCTTCGACCTCGTGCAGCAGGACCCCGTGGTCTCCCAGACCAAGCTGATCGCCGAACCGTGGGACGTCGGCGAGGGCGGCTACCAGGTCGGCAACTTCCCGCCGCTGTGGACCGAGTGGAACGGCAAGTACCGCGACACGGTGCGGGACCTGTGGCGCGGCGAACCCGCCACCCTCGCCGAGTTCGGCTCCCGCCTCACCGGCTCCTCCGACCTCTACCAGGACGACGGACGGCGCCCGCTGGCCTCCATCAACTTCGTCACCTGCCACGACGGATTCACCCTGCGCGACCTCGTCTCCTACAACCACAAGCACAACGAGGCCAACGGCGAGGACAACCGCGACGGCGAGAACCACAACCGCTCCTGGAACTGCGGCACCGAGGGCGACACCGACGACCCGGCGGTGCGCGCGCTGCGGGTCCGGCAGATGCGCAACTTCATCGCCACGCTGATGCTGTCCCAGGGCGTGCCCATGCTCGGCCACGGCGACGAGTTCGGCCGCACCCAGAACGGCAACAACAACGCCTACTGCCAGGACAACGAGGTCGCCTGGGTGCGCTGGCCGGCCGCCGCCACCGACCGGCGCGCCAGCGAGAACCCCCTCGGCCTGGAGGCGCCGCCGCACGCCCTCCCCGTCCCGCCCGCGCCCACCGGGCCCGCCGTCCCCGCCGGTTCCGCCGCCGGGGCCGTCCCGGTCACCGGAGGCCACCCCGGCACGGGCTCCCAGGCCCCCCACGGCTCCACCACCCCGCTCTCCTCCGCGTCCCACCCCGCGGCTGCCTCCGACACCCCCTCCACCACCCCGCCCCCGACCGCGGGAACGAGGGCCCGGAGCGAGGAACGCGACAAGCCGGACCCCTGGGAGACCGAGGCCGCCTCCCTGCTGCGGTTCACCCGCCACATGATCTGGCTGCGCCGCAACCACCAGGTCTTCCGTCGCCGGCGGTTCTTCCACGGGCGTCCGGTCGCCGGCACCCACGACGCGCTCTCCGACATCTCCTGGTTCACCCCCGAGGGGGCGGAGATGACCGACCGCGACTGGAGCGCCGCCCACGCCAAGTCACTGTCCGTCTTCCTCAACGGGGAGGCGATCTCCGAGCCCGGGCGGCGCGGCGAACGGCTGCGGGACGACTCCTTCCTGCTGCTGTTCAACGCCCACCACGAGGCGCTGGACTTCGTGGTCCCGGTCGTCGACCACGGGCCGGACTGGCAGGTCGTGGTCGACACCGCCCTGCCGGAGGTCATCCCGCCCGGAACCGGCGCCACCGTCGGCGCCGGAACCCGACTCCGGGTCACCGACCGCTCACTGGTCGTCCTGCAACGGCCGCGCGAGTAGCCGGGGGCGGGCCGGCGCCACCCGCCGGCCCGCCCCACGCCCTCCGCCCACACCCCCGCCCTCCCCGCCGCCCCCTTCTGCCCTCCCAGCCCCCGCCGGCCCGGCCTGACGGCCACCCGAGCCGCCCCCCCGGCCCGCCCGCACACCCGTGCCCCGGCAACCGCCGTGAGGCGTCCCCCGTCCGTGTGGAAGGATGATCCGGACCCGACAAACGATCTTCAAGGGGGGACCCATGCGCATCCGCACCATGACCACCGTGGCGGCGTGTCTACTCACCACCGGACTGCTGGTCGGCTGCTCCGCCGAGGAGGACACCGCGGACGCCGCCAACCCGGCGGCCAGCGCCCCCGCGGCCAGCGGCGGCGAAGGCGAGACCGAGGCGGAGACCGAGGCCGAGGGCGGCGCCGACGAGGGCGCTGCCGAAGAAGGCGGCGCCGAGGAAACGGCCGGCGGTGAGGCGGACACCACCGAGGGCGCGGACCTCACCGACCTCGTCGACGAGGACCAGCTCTTCCTGCAGACCACCCGGGACACCGTGCCGGGCGTCGAGGGGATGAGCGACGACGAACTGATCCAGCTGGGCCACGACGTCTGCACCTCCTTCGAGAACGGCGACGACATGCTCACCGTCACCGGGATGGTCAGCGACGAGGCCGGCCTCGACCAGATCGGCTCCTCCACCTTCATCGGGGTGTCGATCGGCAGCTACTGCATCGAGCAGCAGGCCAACATGCTCGGCTGAAACCCGGCGGCCACACCACGACCGGCCGGTCGGCCCGCCCCACCCAGCGGCCCGACCGGCCGGCTCCTACCCCCTTCGCCCCCGCCCTCCCCCGTCCGCTTCCTCCCCCTGCCGCCCCAAGCCGTGACGGCCGGCCGTCACGACAGCCCGTGACGAGAGGGCGGCGACATGACAGGCTGCCCACCATGGAGGAACAGCCACTCGCCGGAGGATTCGTCAACACCGTCGTACGCGTGGCCGACACCGTGCGCCGCACCCCCGGCCCCCGCGCCCACTACGTCCACGCGCTGCTCCGCTTCCTGGAACAACGCGGCTGGCCCGGCGCGCCACGCTTCCTCGGCATCGACGACCGCGGACGCGAGATGCTCTCCTTCGTCCCCGGACACGTCGCCTGGGAAGCCCGGCAGCCACCCGACGTCAGCGCCGACGCCAGCCTCGTCCGCGTCGCCGAACTCCTGCGCGCCTTCCACGACCTGACCGCCGGCACCCCGCTCGCCGCCGGCGGGGAAGTGGTCTGCCACAACGACCTCTCCCCCAAGAACACCGTCTACGCCCCGCACGGCCCCGCCCGACCGGGCCCCGACGCTCGGCCCGACGCCCGGCCCGGCGGACCGCCCGGGGACGCCGCGCTGCGCCCGGTCGCCTTCCTCGACTGGGACATCGCCGCGCCCGGCGAGCGCGTCCACGACGTCGCGCACGTCTGCTGGCAGTACGTCGGCCTCGGCCCCACCCTCGCCGACCCCGACGAGGCCGCCCGTCGCATCCGGCTGATCGCCGACGCCTACGGTCTGTCGGCACACGACCGAGGACGGCTGCTGGACACCGTGCTGTGGTGGCAGGACCGCTGCTGGCGCGGCATCCGATCCGCCGCCGCGGCCGGCGAACCGGCCATGCGCCGGCTGCACGAGTCCGGAGTGACCGAGCGGGTGCGCGCGGCCCACGCGTGGACGGCCGCCCACCGGGAACGGCTGACGGCGCCACTCACGCCACCGCCGTCCCCCCGCGCACACGACCCGAACACCCAGCCTCCCCCGCACGGCGACCACGCATAGGATGCGAGCGTCCTCCGCCGCGCGGAACCCGGCCGCCGGCGGCGACCCTCGCACCGCCGGGCCGCGGATCGGGAGGCGCCCGCGATGTCGAAGGGCACGGCGAGGCACACCGGCGGCGGGCTGCGCCTGGAAGACGTCGGCAAGCGGTACCGCGCCGGCGGGCCGTGGGTGCTGCGCGGCGTCGACCTGCGCCTGGAGCCCGGCACGCTGGCCCGGATCGAGGGGGCCAACGGCGGCGGAAAGTCCACCCTGCTGAAGCTCATCGCGGGCGTCGAGGCGCCCAGCCGAGGCCGGCTCCTCCCGCTGACCGGCGGCCACGGGCGCCCGTCCACCTGCTACGTGCCGGAACGCTTCGCACCCGCCCTGCCGTTCGACGCCACCGGCTACCTCACCCACCTGGGCAGCGTGCACGGCCTCCGCCGCCGGGAGGCGGCCCGGCGCGCGGCGCACTGGCTGGAACGGCTGGGACTCGCCGACCAGGCCACCGTGCCGCTGCGCCACCTGTCCAAGGGGAGCTGCCAGAAGGTGGCCGTGACGCAGGCGCTGATGGCCGAGCCGGGGCTGCTGGTGCTCGACGAGGCATGGACCGGGCTGGACGAGCCGTCGCGGACGCTGCTGGACGACGCGGTGCGGGAACGGGTGGCGGCCGGAGGCATCGTGGTGTTCGTGGACCACGACCCGCGCCGGTTGGCAGGCGAGGTCACCAGCCGCCACGCCGTGCGGGACGGCACCGTCGTCCCCGTCGCTCCCGTCCTCCCCGTCGAGCACGAGGACACCGATGCCGGGAAGCCCGCCGGGCGCACGGCACTGCGGGTGACGATCGAGGTGACCGCGCCCGAGGCGGAACTCGACGCGGCGCTGCACACGGTCGGCGCGGCCGGCGTGGTGACCCGCCCGGCCGGCGGCGAGGCGCGGGTGGAGTTGGCGGCGGAACACTCCGACGCCGTGCTGCGGCGGCTGCTGGGCGCTGCGCCGTCGCTCCATGTGCGGTCCGTGCGCGAAACGGAAGCCGGCCCCTCGGGGCGGGCCCAGAGGGCTGGGGAAGGCGGAAGCCGATGACGACACGCCGGCTCGTCGCGCTGGTGGGCTACCGGGCCGAGCTACTGCTCCGCTCCTATCGGTGGCTCCCGCCGGTGCTGCTGTACGCGCTGATCCTGACGGTGGGGATCCAACCCGGGCAGCCGCTGATGGACTCGCTCGGCTACGCCGGAGCGGCGACGGTTCCGGCCGCGGCCTGGTTGATCCGGGGGACGATCACCGCCGAACCGGCGGCGGCACGGGCCTGCGTGGGGGCCTCCGCCGGCCCGGGATGGGGGCACCTGGCGGGAGTGCTGGCGGCCCTGGCCGCGGGGGTGGTGATGGCGGGGGCCGGGACGGCCGTGATCGCGGCCATCAGCGGCCCGGTCGGCGGCGGGGCGGAGACGGAGCGGGCGGCGGCCGTGCTGGCCGGGGTGATGACCCAGCTGGTCTGCGTGCTGGTGGGTACGGTGGTCGGGGCCCTGTGCAGCCCGCCGCTGCTGCGGCACACCGGGTACGCGATTCCCCTGACGGGTATGGGGGCCATCCTGGCGCTGGTCGTGGGCATCTCACCGGCGAACGCGGCGATCACCACCATGGTGTCGAGCGCGGAGGCGGGGGCGGTGCGCCTGCCGTGGGGTGGACTGGCCACCGGGCTGCTACTGGTGGCAGGCGTGACCTGGCTGACCTGCGCGGCGGCTCGCCGGCGCTCCTACGAGTAGGGGTCGGTAGTCGGAGGCCGGCGAACCAGTAGGCCCCGCCTCTTTGATTCCCCGGCACCCCTCGGTTCCTCATTGAGGGACGGGCACAGGGCTTTCATCCAAGAGGGGACGGGGCAGGGCCATGGATTCCGAGGGTGAGTGATTGCGAAGGTTGTTACCAGATACCGGGCCTCTCTGTTTTTCCAGCCACCCTCTACAAGTAATACAACAGCCCTTCTCCCGAAGAACGCGCTCCCCACTCCCCCGTTCCCCGACCCTCCCCCCCTCCCCCTCCCGCTCCCCTTTCCGCCGCCCAACCCAATCTCCTGGCGCCCAGCCTCACCCACCCATTGGGCACCACCGCCAACCCGGCCCAATCCAGCCCCTGTCCAGCCCTCCCCGCCCGAACCCCGGCCGCCCCAACCCCAGCCCACCCAACAGCACCCAGCCGATTAAGGGCTCCCCCCTCCCGGCCACAGCCCACGCCCCACCTATTCAGGGCCCACATCTCCAGAACCCCGGGGCCCACACCTCCAGAACCCCAGCCCAACCCGGCCCCAAGCCCACCCATTCCCGGGGCCCCTATCCACACAGCAACCCAGAACCGGGTTTCCCTCTGGGACCGCCCTTTCCCGAGGCCCGACCCACACGCCCATCCTCGCGGCTTCTTACGGGCACCCGATGCAAGTAACGCCCGCGCGCCCCTAGGTAGCGCCACATCGTTCGATCCATCGCTCGCACCGACGCGACGACAGACTCTCTGTCGCGACGGAATGCCCCACGAGCCTCCTCCTGGAAGGAACTTCCGAAGAGCGCGACCATCCCGGGCAAGCGAAGCGATGAGCAGGAAAACTCAGGCCTCGATGACTCGATCCCTGCAGCCAAGAGATGCCGACCTCTACGGAAATGGCCTGCCTTCCGGACACAGCAGGCTCCGCCGAGCGGATCTCCAAGCCAGCGGACGGCCGCACCAGCGGCCACACCCCAGGCGGCGACCTGCTCCTCGGCGAACATGGGGAGATTCCTCCATTGCCGCCGAACCGTGGCGAGAAGCAGCCGACGCAACGCGCTACCTTGTCGGTTGGTGCACCCTCCTTCCAGAAGGAGACCAGTCGCAACCATATCGACGAATCGGTGGATCGAGTCATGCCTCCATGATGCCCAGATGCCAGGAGGAGGAAAAGAGGAATTTCCTGCCTGTGGAAAAACGATTCTCCACAGGAAATGTTGCTGCTTTACAAACGAGCAGTACGCGGGTATACAGCTGACCCCACTACAGAGGGGTACAGCAGGGCAACGGCGAAGGTGCCGGGGCGCGAACAGCCCGAGCATGCCGGCTCTTGCCGACCGGGCGGAAGGCGATCGAGGCTGCTGGGACCCGCGAGGCCCGGCCGGCACACCATCGTCGGGAACTGCCGAGAACCACCGCGCCGGGTCTGCGTGCGCCTGAGCCGGAGGGGGTCACACCTTGGCCAGAGATCACCGCACGAGCACTCCGGGGGAGATTCTCGCGAGTGCCACCCATCCGGGGCGGCGTGGGCCCCGGTCTCGGCCCGTTGGGTCGGCGGGTGTGAGACCTGCGCGCAGAGGGTAACGACCGCTCGGAAGACGTCGGCGGTGGAGGAACGGCCAGGTAGGACCACAGGTCAGAGCCGGCGCTACGGTATGCGGAGTACAGTTCTCCGCGCAGGTCCGGATCCGAGTCACCCTCAACAGGACTGAGGCGCCGGGCAGTTGACGCACCCCATGATTCGGTGTGCTCGAAGTGTCGCGAAGTAGCCACAGGGTGTGGTCAGATGGTGCGCGCGTTCTTCACCAGGATATGACGAAAGATCATGGTGAGAGAGGGGGCCAGCAGCCATGGAAGAGGCGAGGAGCCGGGGCCGTCGGACACGCCGCACAGGGCTGGTGGTCGCCTTGGCGGTGGTGGTCGCCGCCGCGGCGGGAACCACCCTGTGGTTGGTGACGGCCCCGGAGGACCAGAGCGCCGCCACCCCCGCGACGGATGCGAGTCCGACACCCGGCTCGGACGCGGCCACCTCCGCGACACCGTCGGCGGCTACCTCCCCGTCCAGGGACCCGGAGATCGTGGCGGCCGAGGAGGAGGTCCTCGAGGTCTACCGGGCCTGGTGGGACGCCCAGGTGGAGGCGTACGCGAAGGGCTCCTCTGCGGACACCGCCCTACGGGACTACTCCGTTGACAAAGGCAGGGCGTGGGTCGAGGAGCAGTTGATACGTCTGAGCCAACAGAACATCGTCTACACGGGCGAACCAAGCATCAACCCCGTAGTTGACGCCATAGATCTTACAGACACCCCCCATCGTGCGACGATCACGGACTGCATCGACGTCACCAACTGGATTCCCGAATACAAGGACACCGGGGAACCCGTTGATCTCGCGAACCAAGCAGAGAGATTCGTCCTTGTTTCGCACATGAGCATCTATAACGGCTCGTGGGTGGTGGACACTGCCGAACCAGACCGGGATCGCGCCTGCTAGGAGGTTCACCGTGTCGCAGAGAAGGAGAAGTGCCGCTCTCTCGGGTATCACATTGGCACTGACCCTGGCATCCACTCCCTGGCACTCCGCACAGGCTGATGTTTCTGAGTGTGAGGACGACATCTACTGCATCGAGGCCGAGAAACCTGGATCCTCAGGATCTGGTGGATCCTCGGGATCTGGCTCCACGGGAGGCGACACGGCCTCCGGCGGCTGCACGTGGGATGGATCGGAAGTGCCGTGCAGCTACCCGGAGTACGGTTGGTTCAACGCCATAGACGGCTGCTACTACATCGAGGTCAGCGACCCGCCGGAAGCGGGGCACGAGATGTGGGAAGGGCAGGATCCCGAGGAGAGTACGCTGTACCAGCGCACGTGCCCGTACTCTGGGTCCGGGGCGCCAAGCATCACCACCAGCCCAACCGGCGGAGCTGCCGCCATCAACAATGTTGAGCCACCCGAGCCAACGATCTCGCCGGAGCAGCTCGCGATTCAGGCAGTAGAACAGCTCGCTCTCGAATCCCCCGTTATCGCGAGTGCCCCGAATCCGGGTGGTAGCGGCTTGGTAGACCTTCCCGTTTGGTTGTGGGTGGAGCAAGCCGAGAGCTTCTGGTCGCCGGCGTCGGCTACTGCGACGGCGGGGGATGTCTCCGTGACAGCGGAGGCGCGTGTCCAACGCATCGACTGGGACATGGGGGACGGCACGGTCGTGAGTTGCGAGACGGCCGGAACGCCCTACACACCGTCCCAGGGGAACCGCCAGTCGCCCGACTGCGGTCATGTGTACAACGCGCCGGGTGAGTACACGATCACCGCCACGGCGGTCTGGGAGATCGCGTGGGAGGCGAGCACCGGAGAAGGCGACGTAATTGTGGATGAGACGTCGAGCAGCGTCGATGTCGTCATCAACGAACTCCACGTTCTCAATCAGTAAGACAGCAGCAGGTCGGCAGCACCCCTGGGGGTACGGATGAGTGGCCATTCGGCCGTCAATGTCGCGGCGCCGGGCGTCGGGGCGGGTGGTAGCGCGGGGGCGAACCCGGGGGCGGGCCCTCGGGTGGCGCCACAGCTGCCGCAGCGGTCGTTGGGGCCGCGCCGGCGGAGTCCCGCGCTGATTGGGTTGGCGGTCGCGCTCATCGCGGCTGGTGGGTTGGGGGGATATGCCACGTACGTCAGTACGGGCGAGCGCCAGGCGGTGTTGGCGGTGGCCGCGGCCGTGCGGGAAGGGGAGACGATCACCAGCGCCGATCTGACGGTGGTGAACATCTCGCTGGATCCGGGCATCCGGGCCATCGGGGCGGACCAGATCGGTGAGATCGAGGGGACGCGGGCCACCACGGACCTGACGGTGGGGGCGCTGCTGACGCCGGAGGCGTTCACCGCGGAGTCGTTCGTGGGGGACGACCGGCAGATCGTGGGTGTGGCGTTGTCGCCGGCGCAGCGGCCGGCGGTCGCGCTGACGCCGGGGACGGCGGTGCTGGTGGTGTACACGCCGGGGAACGGCGGGGCGGCGGCCGGCAGTGGTGGTGGGGGGACGACGGTGACGCCCGACGACGGGGGTCAGGCCGGCGGTGAGGAGGCGGGGAACGCGGCGCTGCCGCCGACGATGCGGGCCACGGTGGTCAGCGTGAGCGCGCCGGACTCGGGTGGTGGCGTCGTGGTGGACCTGGCGGTGTCGGCGGTGGACGGGCCGACGCTGGCGGCCTGGGCGTCCACCGGGAAGGTGGCGCTGATCCTGCAGTCCCGCGACCAGCAGGAGCGCGACGCGCAGGGCGGGGGCGGCGAGGAGGCCGAGGGGGCCGGGGAGGCCGAGGGGGCCGGGGAGGCCGAGGGGGCCGAGCCGGAGGGCGGTGAGCAGGAGTGACGCTCGTCGCCGTGGTGGGCGGCCCGGGGGCGCCCGGGGCGACGTCGACCGCCGTGGGGTTGCTGCTCACCTGGGCGTTGGATCGGCCGGTGCCCGGGCAGGGGGGTGCTTCCGGGGGTGCCGGGCAGGGGCACGGCGGGCGGCGGGTGTTGCTGGCCGAGTGTGATCCGGACGGCGGTGCCGTGGCCGCCGGCACCCTGCAGGGGCGGCTGTCGGGTGGGATCGGGCTGCACCGGTTGGCGATGGCGGACCGGCAGGGGCGGTTGGCCGAGGGGCTGGACGCCGAGTTGGTGGACCTGTCGGACGGTGACGGGAGCAGGTTGCTGCTGCCGGGGTTCTCGGACCCGGTGCAGGCCGCCGGCCTGATGTGGACGTGGGAGCCGCTGGCCGAGTTGCTGGCGGTGCTGGAGCATTCGACGCCGCCGTGCGACGTCATCGTGGACCTCGGCCGCGCCGGGGCGTTCGGGCCGGGGCGGGTGTTGGCGCGCCGGGCGGACGTCGTGCTGGTGGTGGTGCGGGGGACGCTGCGCAGCATCAGCGCGGCGCGGCCGCGGGTGGCGGCGCTGCGTGCCGATCTGGACGCCAACGGGACGGGGGCGGACGCCGTCGGCCTGGTGTTGGTCGAGGAGGGGCCGTACCGGGCGAGCGAGGTGGGGGCCCAGTTGGGGGCGCCGGTGCTGGGGCTGCTGCCGCACGATCCGGAGAACGCCCGGGTGCTGTCGGACGGGGGTGAGCAGGGGCGGCGGTTCGCGCGTTCCGGCCTGCTGCGGGCGTTGCGCAGCGTGGGGGACGAGGCGTCGTCGACGGCGATGCGGCGGCGGATCCGGATCGGGGGCGACACCCGTCCGATCGCCCAGGCGGTGCCGTCGCCGTCCCCGGCTCCGGCGGGCGTTCCCGGGCAGGTGCAGGGGCACGGGGCGGGGCCGGGGCAGGCTGCGTCGTACGGGTATCCGGGGTACGGCTCGCCTCAGCAGGCCCCGCCGGCGCCCGCTGGCGGGGTGGCGGCGCACGTCGGGCCGCCGCCGACGGGGAGCGTGGAGGTGCACCGTGGCGGATGAGTCGCGGCATCCGGCGGGGTCCCCGGTGGCGCCGGAGGCGGTGGGCGACGGACCCGGCGCGGAGGCGCCGGACGCCCCGGCGGGGCATGCCGGCGGGTACGGGCGGCCGTACGGGGGTGCGGCGGGCGGGCCGGCCCCGGGTGGTGGGGTGCCGCCCTACCAGGTGACGCCGCCCTACCAGGTGACCCCGCCGCCCCCGCCACCGCCGCAGCAGGGGCCGGCCGGGTCCTGGGCGGGTGAGGGAGAGTCGGACCGTTGGCGGAGCGGGCACTGGCGGACGGTGCCGGCGCCGCCGATACCGACGCCGCCGCCGCCCGCTCCGGCACCGCCGTGGTCGGCGCAGCGGGACGAATACGCTCAGTTCGTGCCGGAGTACCAACCGCAGGATCCGAACAGTTATGGGCGTCCCGCCGGGTTCGGCCCCAACGGCCAGGCGCCCAACGGCCAAGTGCCCAACGGCCAAGTGCCCAACGGCCAAGTGCCCAACGGCCAGGTGCCGAACGGCGCGGGGCCCAACGGCGGTGGCCCGTACCGTGCCGGGTACGGGTACGGGGCCGGGCCGGCACAGCCGCCGCAGGGGCAGCAGCCCTACCCGCAGGCGCCGGGACGGGCGCCCGGACCGGATGCCGCCGGGCCGGGCTACGGGTATCCGCCGCGGCCGTCGGGGCCGGCTGTGCCTCCGGAGCAGCGGCCGCACCAGGCGTACCAGGCGCCGGGGCCCTACCAGCCGTACCAAGCGCCCGGCTCGTACCAAACACAGCAGCCGTACCAGACGCAGCAGCCGTACCAGGCGCAGCCGCCGTACCAGCGGGGCGGCGGGGGCGGGGTGGCGGGCGGGTTCGCCGGGGAGGCGGAGAATCCTCCGCCGCCGGTGGGTCAGCCGTATCCGATGCGGACGCCGTATGCGGGGCCGGCCGCCCCGGGCGGCGGTTCCCCGCAGCAGCCGTGGCGGGAGCCGGGCTCCGGGGAGGACGCGTCCCGGGGGCAGGTTCGGGGCCCGGAGGCCCCGGCGCCGGGGCCGGCCCCAGGGCCGGGCACGACGGCGGCCACCGCGCAGCCGTCGACGCGGCCCGCCGAGCCGCCGAGCGCGCCACCCACCGAGCCGCCGAACGGTCGACCGGTCCAGGAACCGGCCGGGGCGGCGGCGGACTCCGCGGCGCCGACGGCGGGCCGCCCTGGTACGGGTGTCGAGGACGGTGCCGCGCGGCCGGCCGAGGAGGGGCGCCAGGGGCTGCGGGCGTCGCTGCGCAGCCGCCTGCCCTCGCTGGGCCGCAGTTCGAGCAGCCGTGCGTCGGCGGAGGCGCCGGCCGCAGGCGGCAGGGCCTCGACGGCCGGGGAGGCCGGGGCCTCCGCCGGGTCGGCGGCGCCGGCCAAGCCGTCCACGGACCTGGCGACGCTCGGCCCGGGGAGCTCGCTGCCGGTGGCGCTGCGGCCGGGCACGGCCGGTTCGGCGGGTCCGGCCGAAGCGGCGGCCTCGACGGCGCCGCCCATCCAGCGGGGGTCGGGCGGCCGTGGGGGGCCGGCGGCGGACGGCCCGGGCGGAGCCGACGGCCAGCACGGCCAGCACGGCCAGGACGGCCCGAATGGTCCGAGCGCCCTCGACGGCCTGAACGGGGCGACCGGCCCGAACGGGGCGAACTGGGTGAAGGGGCCGGGCAGCCCGAACGGGGCGGCGGCTTCGGACGACTCCCGGGGCGCGGGGCGTGCGGTGCCGGGGGCGGCCGGTGGGGTCGCGGCGCCGGGTGCGGCGGGTGCCGGGCCGCGGGGGCTGCCGGCCGGTGGTGCGCTGCCGGCCGGCTCGGCCGGGGTGCCCTCGGCGACGGTGGACCTGCGGGTGGCCCAGGAGATCGCCCGCCGGGTGGCCGCGGAGCTGCACGAGCAGCTCCGGCAGCGGCCGGGCACCACCCGGGAGGACCAGCGGCAGCACGGGCGCGCGCTGATCGACGAGGCCGTGGCCCGCTGGGCGGACGGCTACGCCCGGACCCACGGCACCTCCCCCACCCGCGCGGAGGACCGGGCGCTGGCGTCGGTGGTGTTCGACCTGCTGTTCCGCGCGGGGCGGTTGCAGCCGTACCTGGATGACGAGCTGGTGGAGAACATCCTGGTCAACGGCTGTGACGACGTGTGGATCTCCCGGGTGGACGAGCCGCTGCGCCGGGTGCCGCCGATTGCGGACAGCGACGAGGAGCTGATCGAGCTGCTCCAGGAGCTGGCCCGGCAGCACGGCAACGGCGAGCGCATCCTGTCCACGTCCTCCCCGACGCTGGCGCTGCGGTTGGAGGGCGGGATGCGGTTGCAGGCGATGACGGGTGTGACGCCGCGGCCGTATGTGGCGATCCGCCGTCACCGGGTGCAGTCGGCCACGCTGGACGACATGGTGGCGCTGGGCACCCTCGACCCGGGGCTGGCGGCCTTCCTGCGGGCCTGCATCCGGGGGCGCCGGAACGTGCTGATCGCGGGCACGCAGGGGGTCGGCAAGACGTCGCTGCTGCGGGCCATGGCGAACGAGATCGATCCTGACGAGCGGATCGGCACGATGGAGAGCGAGTACGAGCTGTGGCTGCACGAGTTGGGCACGCTGCGCCAGGTGGTGCCGATCGAGGCGCGGGAGTCCAACGGGGAGCGGGTCGACGGGCGGGCGGCCGGCGAGCTGACGATCGGGGAGCTGATCCCGCCGGCGCTGCGGATGTCGCTGTCCCGGCTGATCGTCGGTGAGGTGCGCAGCCACGAGGTGGTGCCGATGCTGCGGGCGATGACGGCGGGCGAGGGCGGGTCGATGTGCACGCTGCACGCGCGCGGGCCGCACATGGTGCTGGACCGGATCGCGGAGCTGTGTCTGGAGTACGGGCGGGAGATGACCGACCAGTTGGCGTACCGCCTGGTGGCGAACGCGCTGGACTTCATCGTGTACGTGCGGATGGTGGACGAGACGGCGTTGGGTGGCCGGCGGCACCGTTTCGTCTCGCACGTGCTGGAGGTGGCGGGGTTGGGCGAGCAGGGGCGGCCGGCGTTGAACACGGTGTTCGGGCCGGTGCCGGGTGAGCCGCGGGCGGTGCCGCGGACGGCTCCGGCGTGCCTGGACGACCTGCTGCGGGCGGGGTTCGATCCGCGGGTGCTGGACCAGCCGCGGGGGTCCTGGCCGGCTCCGTTGGATCTGAAGGTGCAGGTGGCCTGAGTGCTGTTCGGAGCGGGCGCGTTCGCGATGGTGCTGAGCGGCACGGTGGTGGCGCTGGGGCTGGTGTGTCTGGTGGTGGGGCTGCGGGGCACCGAGGCGGAGCCGTTGCGGTACCGGCTGCGGGCTCGGCTGGCGCGCCGGCTGCCGGGGTTCGGGGCGGCCGGTGAGGGCGCCGGGCTCGGCGGGCGTCCGGCGGTGGGCGGCGGGTTCGGGGGGACGGCGCGGCTGCGCGCGGTAGCCGCGGTGGCCGGGGGCGTGCTGGGCTGGGCGGTCAGCGGGGTGGCGTTGGCGGTGGTGCTGGTGCCGCTGGGGGTGTACGGGCTGCCGTGGTTGTTGGCCGGTGGGCGTCGCGGGCAGAGCCACACGGAGCGTCTGGAGGCGCTGGCGGAGTGGACGCAGCGGCTGTCGGACGTGCTGCTGCTGGGCATGGGTCTGGAGCAGGCGATCATCTCCTCGCGTCGCACGGCGCCGGAGGCCATCGAGGCCGAGGTGGGCGACCTGGTGGCCCGGTTGCAGGCGCGGCGGCGGCCGGACGAGGCGTTGCGGGCGTTCGCGGACGCGTTGGACGACGCGACGGCCGACAAGGTGGTGTCGGCGTTGATCCTGCGGACCACGGACCGCGGGCCGGGGTTGGCGCGGGCGCTGGCGGACCTGGCGGTGACGGTGCGTGAGGAGGTGCGGCAGCGGCGGGCGGTGGAGGCGGACCGGGCGCGGCACCACGCGACGGTGCGGTGGCTGGTCTACATGATCCTGGCCGTGGCGGTGGCGGGGGTGCTGAACCGCACGTACACGGCGCCGTACCGGACGGTGGCCGGGCAGGTGGTGCTGGCGGTGCTGGCGCTGGGGGTGGTGGCGGTGCTGATGTGGATGCGGTCGTTGTCGGCGCACCGTCCGGCGGCGCGTTTCCTGGCCGCGGTGGGTTCGGCCGGGCGTGATCGCGGTGGTGACCGGCGTGCGGGCGAGCGGGGCGGCGGGGACGCCGGCCCGGGTGGAGCGGGCGCCTGGGACGGCGGCGGTTCGGGGCGGGGCTGGGCCGAGGGCGCGGGTGTCGCCGGTGGGGGCGGCGGCGCGGCGGACGGGGGGTCGTCCGGTGGTCAGGCGGGCGGGGCGGGCCTGTGGAAGGGGTGGCGGCGGTGACCTCGGGTCTGTGGCTGGCGGTGCTGTCCGGTGTGCTGCTGGGCGCGGGGATCGCATTGCTGGTGCGTCAGCTGCGTCCGGCGCCGCCGGACCTGTCGTCGGCGTTGGCGCGGTTGCACGAGGACGCGCCGCCGCGCCGGGCGGACGCGGAGGGTGGGCGTCCGGATCCGGTGGCGCGGCTGGGTGCGGCGCTGTCCCGGTTGTCGTGGGTGCGTTTCCCGGAGCGGGAGATGGACCTGATGGAGCTTCCGCGTGAGCGTTTCCTGGTGCAGAAGGCGGGCTTCGCGCTGATCGGGCTGGTGCTGCCGAGTGTGCTGGCGCTGATCTGGCTGGTGGCCGGGTTCGGTACGCCGCCGCAGGTGCCGCTGGTGGCGGGGCTGGGGTTGGCTGCGGCGCTGTGGTTCCTGCCGGATCTGATCGTGCGCAGCCAGGCGGCCGAGCGGCGGGTGGAGTTCCTGCACGCCATCGCCGCGTACATGGAGCTGGTGGCGTTGGAGCGGGCGGCGGACGCCGGGCCGGGCGAGGCGTTGGAGCGGGCGGCGCAGGTGGGCTCGGGGCCGGCGTTCGGGCGGATCCGGGACGCGCTGGAGCGGGCGCGGCTGGCGCGCGAGCCGGCCTGGCAGGGGCTGGAGCGGTTGGCGCAGGACCTGGCGTTGACGCCGCTGGAGGACATGGCCGCCACCATGCGGATCTCGGGTACGGACGGCGCGGCGGTGTACGACGGCCTGCGGGCGCGGGCGCGCAGCCTGCGCGGCGAGCTGCTGGCGGACGACCTGGCGCAGGCGAACACGGACAGCGAGCGGATGGTGGCGCCGGGGGCGCTGCTGGTGATGTTGTTGGTGGCCGGGTTGGCGTTCCCGGCGCTGTACACGATGTTGGTGTCGAGCTAGTGGGGGGCGGCGCAGAATTGACGATGGATGAGCTCTGCGGAGTCAGGCGAGGCGTCATGACCGTCATCCCGCCGTGTGGGTGGGCGAGGCAAGGAGATCGAGCGTGATGGACCATCTCGTGAGCGGTGAGGTCCGGCGGGGTCGTCGGCCGGGGCCGGCGGCGGGGCTGCTGGAGCGGGTTCCGGTGCGTCCGGTGACGGCGCCGCTGCTGGTGCTGGGGCACCGGTTGCGGCAGCGGGCGGAGGCGGCCCGGGCGGCGGGTGAGCGGGGCGCGATCAGCACGGAGTACGCGCTGGTGGTGATCCTGGGCGTGTTGATCGCCGGCGCGGTGGCGGCGGCGGTGTGGGTGGTGGTGAACAACGCCACGGACAACCTGGAGCAGGTGCCGCTGGACGTGAACGACGGGGCCGGTGGTGCCGCCGGCGGCGGTTCGGCCGGGTGACGAGCATGGGAGGCCGGCGGCTCGGGGGCGGTGTGTCGCGGTGCGCGGCGCGCCGTCCCGGGGCGGCCGGCTCCGGGCGCGGGATGACCGGCTCCGGTTCCGGGGTGCGGTGCCGGGTGCCGGGGGCGGCGGCCCGCGGTGAGCGGGGGGCGGTGTCGATGGGTGTGGCGTTCATGACGCCCATCGTGTTGGTGCTGACGCTGGCCGTGGTGCAGGCGGGTCTGTGGTGGTACGCGCGGCAGGTGGTGTTGACGGCCGCGCGGGAGGGGGCGGAGATCGGCCGGGCGTACCAGTCCTCGCCGGGGGACGGGGAGCGTCAGGCGTGGGACGTGCTGGAGCGGCTCGGTGGGGGGCTGAGCGACGTCCGGGTGAGTGTGGCGGACAGTACGCCGGAGCGGGTGCTGGTCACCGTGTCGGGGCGGGCTCCGACGTTGATCCCGGGGGTGGAGGGGCCGCGGATCACGCAGTCGGCCTCCGGTCCGGTGGAGCGGGTGGTGCTGCCGTGAGGGGCGGGATGTGTCGAACCGTTGCCGCCGAGGGGGTTGCGGCGCGGCGCGAGCGGGGCAGTGTGGAGTTGGAGACGGCGATACTCGCGCCGGTGCTGCTGGCGTTGGTGTTGCTGGCGGTGGCCGCCGGGCGGCTCGTCACCACGGCGTCGTCGGTGGACTCGGCGGCGCGGGACGCGGCGCGGGCGGCGTCGCTGACCCGCACGCCGGACGCCGCGGGGCAGGCGGCGAGTGACGCGGCGCGGATGAGCGTGGAGCGTCAGGGTCTGGGATGCTCCCCCTCGGTGGTGGTGAACACCGACGATTTCGCCGGTTCGGGTGATCTTCCGGGCTCGGTCACCGTGACGGTGTCGTGCACGGTTCCGTTGGGCGACCTGGCGCTGCCGGGTCTGCCGGGGAGTCGGACGCTGACCTCGGAGTTCACCTCGCCGGTGGACCGCTACCGCGGGGTGGCGGGGTGAGCGGCGGTGTCGCGGGGCGGTGCCGGGCCTCGTGGTCCGCGTGGGACGTGCGGGACGTGCGGGACGTGCGGGACGTGTGGCGGTTGGGGGGCGTGCCGGGCGCGTGAAGCACGCGGGGCGCGTGGGAGCGCGCCGGGGCACCGGGGCGTGTGGAGGTGTGGGCGTCGGTCGATGATGGTCGACGCGTCAGGCCGGTCGGCGGGCAGGCGCCGGTCCGGCAGGCGGGGTGGGTCGCCGGTCGCGGCCGACCCCGGGAGGAGTTGCGGCAGGAGGGCCAGGATGCTGGGGACAGCGCCCGCACCGGATCGGTGCGGCGGCACCGCGGCCGGGCCGGCGGCGCCGGTGGTGGCGGCGGCGCGGGCGGGGGTGGGCGACGCCCGCGGCCGTGCCGGGGACGGCCGCGCCGACGGCCTGCCGCGGGGCGGTGCGGAACGCCGGGCCGCGGCACGGGCCGTGGGTCAACGGGGCGTGGGTCGGCGGGCCGTGGATCGAAGGGCCGTGGATCGGCGGGGCCCGGGACGCCGGGGCCCGGTACCTCGGGTGTCGGCGCGCCGGGCCGGGTGGGCCGGCGCCGGCGCGGAGGGCCGGGAGCGCGGCTCGGTTTCGGAGCGCGGCTCGGTCTCGCTGTACGTCGCGGTGGTGGCCGCCGCCCTGCTGGCGGTGGTGGCCCTGGTGGTGGACGGCGGTGGGCGGCTGCGGGCCGTGGAGCGGGCCGACGCGCTCGCCCAGGAGGCGGCCCGCACCGGCGGTCAGCAGATCGACGCCTCGCTCGCCATCCCCGGCACGGCGATCGTGCTGCGCGAGGACGCGGCGGTGGCCGCGGCCCAGGACTACCTGGCGGCGGCCGGGGTGACCGGTGAGGTGGTGGTCTCCGAGGACCTGCGCTCCCTCACGGTGACCGTGCGGGACGAGTACCGCCCGGCCTTCCTCGGCATGCTCGGATTCAACCAACTGACCGTCACCGGGCGCGGCTCGGCGACGCTCGTTCCCACCGGCGCCGTCGGAGGCACGGCATGACGACGACACAGAACCCCCGTGGCGGGGCACCGAACTCCTCCCCCGCGCGGTCCGCCGCCCGGGCCGCGTCCGGTCGTGGTTCCGGCGCCGGCTCCGCGGTCCTGCTGCTGCGGGCCCTGGCCTGCGCCGTGGCCCTGCTGGTGCTGCTGTTCGGCGTGCCGGCGCTGCTGGCCTGGGGCACCTCCGCCCTGGTCGAGGGCGGGCTGCTGGGCTTCGGCGGGGCCGGGGGCCTGTGGGAGGCGCTGAGCCGTCCCGACGACGGCCGGGTGTTCCTGGTGGCCCTGGCCCTGGTTGGCTGGGTGGGCTGGCTGGGGTTCGCGGTCAGTGTGGTGCGGGAGGTTCCCGCGCAGCTGCGCGGTCGGGCCACCCGTCCGGTGCCGGGGCTGGGGTGGAGCCGTCGCGCCGCGGTGGTGCTGGTCGGCGGCATCGTCACGGTGCTGCCCACGGCCGCCGCGGCGACCGCGGCACCGGTCGCCGCGGTGTCCACCGCCGCCCCGTTGCTTGGCGCGGGCGCCGGCCCGCAGGGCACGGCCGCACTGGCGGAGCCGGGCCAGGCGGCGTCCGGCGGTGCGGCGGGGTTCGCCGCGGCCGAGACGGGCGGGGTGCGGGCGTGGGCCGACGAGGGCGCGGCCGGGCACTCCGCGAGCACCCAGCTGGCCTCCGCGCTGCCCGGCGCCACGGCGCTGCCCGCCGGGGCGCACCAGCAGACGTCCACCGGGCCGGAGCACGTGGTGCGGGACACCAGCCCCGCGGAGTCGCTGTGGCGGATCGCCGAGACGCGGCTGGGCGACGGCACGCGCTGGCGGGAGATCGCCCGGTTGAACGACGGGCGGGTGATGGACGACCAGGGCCGGGTCTTCGACGCCGACCAGCCGATCCAGCCGGGGTGGGTGCTGCTTCTGCCGGCGGACGCCGCGCCGCTCCCGGAGGGTTCGGGGGCCGCGGACGGTGCGCCGGGCGGTGGCCGGGGCGGGGCGGAGGCGCCGCAGACGGTGACGGTGCGGCCGGGCGACTCGCTGTCGTCGATAGCCGCGCGGGAGCTGGGGGACGCGGACGCCTGGCCGGAGCTGTTCGCCGCGAACAGCGCGGAGCAGGCGGGTGGGGTGCTCACCGACCCCGATCTGCTCAGGCCGGGGTGGGAGCTGACCATCCCGGGCGGTGACGGGGCGGACGCCGGGCCGGGCGGCTCGGGCGGTGGCGCGGAGCAGGGGGCGGAGCAGGGCGAGGCCGGCGACGAGGGGGCCGGCGCGGACGCCGGGCAGCCGCCCGCCGCCGAGGCACCGGAGGCGGCGCCCGGGGAGGACGCCGAGCCGGAGGGGGCCGGCGCGGGAGACCCGGGCGAGGCCGAGGGCGACGCCCCGGCGCCCGCGGAGGACGGCCAGGCGGCCGGGGAGCAGCCGGCGCCGGAGGACGGCCAGGCGCCCGGGGCCGCCGAGCCGGACGCCGAGCAGGCGCCGCCGGAGCAGGCCGGCGGGGAGGCCGGCGATCCGGCGCCGGCCCAGGTGCCGCCGCAGGACGGCGGGGAGGACCGGGCGGCGGCCGAGGAGACGGCGCCGACGGCCGCTGAGGAGGGCCCCGAGGGGCCGGACACGCTGGCCATCGCCACCACCGGCGCCGGTCTGCTGCTCGCCGGTTTTCTGAGCACCCACCTGTACCGGGCGCGGGTGGTGCAGCAGCGCCGCCGGCGGCCGGGGCAGCGGATCGCCATGCCGAGCGGCGACGCGGCCGACTACGAGACGTCGCTGCGTGCCCAGCCGCTCTCCCCCTTCGACGAGGTGGACCCGCTGTGGGAGTGGGACCTCGATCCGGAGGTGGACACCACGCCGCCACCCCCGGCGCACCCCGACGGCCGGCTCGACCCCCTGTTCGACGACGGCGACGGCGAGGGCGGGGACGGCGCCCCCGCCGGCGACGACGCGGACGGCCGGTCCGGCTGGGCCGGCGCCGGAACCGACGGCGACGGCGAGGCGCGGCACGCCCCGGGCGGCACGGCCGGGCTCGACGAGGTGGCCCCGCCCCTGGACCTGGACCTGTGGGCGGTGGACGATCCGGCGAGCACGGCCGCCGGCCTCGCGGCCGCCACCGGCGTGGCCGCGGACGGCGGCAGGCACGGCGAGCACCTCGAATACGGCGAGTACGACGAGCACGGCCGGAAGGCCGCGGACGAGGCGCCGGTCGAGCCGGCCGCCGACGGCTGGGAGCGGCCCGCCGCCGGTGACTCCGGTGACTCCGGTGACTTCGGCGGTGCCGAGGAGGCCGACGGCGGCGCGGCCGGGCGGGGCCACCGGGGGCAGCGCGCCGGCCGGTCCTCCTCGCGCCCCGCCGCCCGGACGCCGGCCGGACCACTGCCGCCGCCCCACCAACTGGTCGACCGCGCGCTGCGCGCCCTGGCCTCCACCTGCGCCGCCGACCGGCGCGCGCTGCCCGCCCTGACCGCCGTGCGGATCGACGCCCGCGGCCAGGCGGTGCTGCACCTGGAGACGGCGGCCGAAGCCGTTCCGCCGTTCCACTCGCTCGGCCCCGCCACCCAGTGGTGGTGCTCGGCCGCCGACACCGGGGCCGTCGGCGAGGCGGCGGAGGGCTCCGGGCCGGCGGGCGCCCCGGACCCGTACGCCGCGCCGTCCCCGTACCCGGCGCTGGTGCACGCCGGGGACACCTCCACCGGTGAGCCGGTGCTGCTCGACCTGGAGTCGCTGGGGCTGCTGCGGGTGCGCGGCCCGCGCGCCCAGGCCCGGGCCGTGGTGCGTTCGCTGGCCGCGCAGCTGGCCGGCAGCACCCTCGCCGACCACCTGCGCATCGCGCTGGTCGGGGTCGCGCCGGAGCTGGCCGGCACCACCCTCGGCAGCGACCGCGTCCGGGTGCACGACGGGGTGGAGGACGCGCTGCGGGCGCTGCGCGACCACGACGCCGCGCTGCGCCGCACCCTGGACGAGCTCGGTCTGCCGGACGCCCGGCACGCGCGCGGCCTGGGCATCGCGCCGGACGCCTGGGTGCCGCACGTCCTGCTGTGCGGCCGCCCGCTGTCGGCCGAGGAGCACCTGGCGGTGCGTCGGCTGCTCACCGACCCGGCGCGGACCTGCCTGGCGGCGGTGACGCTGGCGCCGCAGCCGGAGGACGAGCGCCTCGAACCGGACGACGACCCCGGGCTGCCCGCCGCCTGGTACCTGGACGCCGAGGGCGGGCCGACCCGGCTGCCCGGCCTGGACGTCGACCTCGCGCCGCGCCGCATCGGCGAGAGCGAGTACCGCCGGTTGCTGGACCTGCTGCGCACCACCATCGCGGAGGACGTGCCGGCGCCGGCCTGGACGGGCGAGGCCAACCGGGACGAGCAGTGCTTCACGCTGCCGATCACGGTGGACGCGGCCTCCAGCCTCACCCCGACGGCCTTCCCGCACCTGCCGTTCGCCCCCTCCGGCGAGCAGTGGTCCAGCGGCTACTGGAGCGCGGAGCCGTCCGCCCCGGTCGGGCGGCTGCCCCGGCCGCGGACGGCCGCCGACGAGATCGTGCCGTGGGAGACGGAGGAGGACGCCACGGCCACCTGGGGGCGGGAGGCGCGCCCGTGGGAGGCGCGCCCCGACGGCCGGTCGGCCTCCGCCACCGCCACCGGGGCCGGCACCGAGGCCGGCACCGGGGCGGGGACCACCGCCCGCTGGCCGGAGTTGTGGGACGACGGCGAGGCGGGCCCGGCGACGGCGGAGGTGCCCGGCTGGGGCGCGGACGTCGGCGGGGCGGCGTACGACGCCGCGGTCCGCCACGGGGCGCCGGCCGACGGGGAGGCCCCGGAGGCCGCGCCGTACGACTGGGCGGCCGACGACCGTCCGGACGCGTACGACACCGGCGGCTACGGCTACGCCGGCGACACCCACGCCGAGGCCGGGTACGGCGGCGTGGACCACGGCGCCCGGGCCCACGAGCGGCTTCACGCGACGGACGCCGCGCGGTACGCGGCCCCGGACCCGGACCAGGACCACGCCCGCGGCGGCCACCGGGAGGAGACGCCGGACGCCGGCCCGGCGCGGGACGCCGACGGCTGGGACGGCCGGCGGGAGTGGCCCCGGCTCGCCGAGCCCTGGGACGGGCCGGGCCAGGACGACGAGGGCGCCGTGGCCGAGGCCGGCGTCGAGGGCGTCGCGCCCTTCCTCGGCGTGACGGACCGCGTGAACGGCACGGACGGCACGGACGGCACGGAGCGCGCCTGGGCCGAGGAGCCCGCGGCGGCCGGCGAGGAGTGGGGCCGGCCGGCGGCGGGGCCCGCCGTGGGATCCGCCGCCGCCGGCACGGCGCCGGTCGGCGACCCGCGGCACGACCAGGAGGCCGCGGCCGACGGCGCGGCGGAGGCGTCCGCGGAGGCGTCCGCCGTCCCGGCGGAGGCCGGGGAGTCTCCGGTGGCTCCGGCGCCGGTGAGCCCCGGGATCGGGGAGTCCACCGGGCGGAACGACCCGCTGGACTGGGTGCCGGAGTTCTTCCCGCTGTCGATCACGCCGCTGGCCGCGCCGCTGGGAACGGCCTCCGAGCCGCCGAACCGGCCGCTGCGGCCGGTGTGCGGCACCGGGGACGAGGCCGGCCGCGGCTCGCGCGGGCGGCGCAGCGCGGTCCTGGCGACGCTGACCTCGCTGGCGCCTCCGTCGGAGCGCAGCCGCGGCCCCCGGGTGGACGTCCTGGGGCCGGTGCAGGTGACCGGCACGACCGGCAGCATCGACCCGATGCGGATGCAGCAGCTGACCGCGATGGCCGCCTACCTGGTGCTGCACCCCCAGTGCCCGCCGCAGTCGCTGGACACCGTGCTGGGCGGCGCGGGGCCGATGCTGAACGGTCGCCCGCTGGGCGGCCCGGCGGCGGCCGGCGGGGCGACCAGCCGGGCCCGCGCGGCGGCGGTCGGCCGGCTGCGCGAGTGGTTCGGCAGCGGCGAGGACGGCCTGGCGCACCTGCCGGTCGGCACCACTGCGCTCGGTTTCGCCGACTCGGTGGGGTGCGACTGGGCGGAGTTCCAGCAGCTCTACCTGGAAGGCATGCGGGCGGACGACGAGACCGGCGACCAGTGCCTGGCCGCCGCGCTGTCCCTGGTGCGGGGCCGTCCGCTGGACGGCGCGCTGCACGGGCCGTGGGGGTGGACCGAGCCGGCGCGGCAGGAGATCATCTCGGCGGTGGTGGACGCCTCCTCGGCGCTGGCCCGGCGGTTGATCACGCGTGGCGACCACAACGCGGCGGAGGCCGCGATCCGGCGGGGCCTGCTGGCGGCGCCGGAGGTGGAGACGCTGCACCGGGGGCTGTTCTACGTGCTCGCCATCGCGGGCGAGACGGACCAGTTGGTCAGCGCGGTGGAGCGGCTGCACCGGATCAACAGCCGGCTGGGGCTGGACATGGAGCCGGAGACGGTGCGGCTGCTGCGGGAGCTGCTGGACCAGGGCGCCGCGTAGCCGGCGCGGGCCACGAGGGGCGCGGGCCGTCGGGCGGTCGACCCGGCGGCCCGCGCCGCTTCGGCCCGCAACGATGGCCGGAACGCAGGGGCACAACCGGTCGGGCAGGCCACGGGGCGGCACGATCCCGGTGAGCCACCACCGCGGCGTCCGCCCGGGCTCGGGGTCCGTTCGAGGAGGCGATGGTGTTGGGCGTTCCGGAGCCCGGTGGGCTGCCGGGGGTGGGCGTGGGCGACGGCGCGGCCGGCGCCGGCGGGCCGCACGGTCCGTTGCCGGAGGACGCCCGGATGACCTGGTCGCAGATCGGGGCGGCGCTGCGCGCGCGGGCGGTTCCGCTGTCGGCGCTGGCGCTGCTGGGCTGGGCGCTGGTGGCGTGGCGGGTGGGCGCGCGGGCCGACGTCGTGGCGCCGGCGTTGCTGCTCGGCCTGCTCGGGCCGGCGCTGACCGTGGTGGACGTCGCGCACCAGCGCCTGCCGGACCGCCTGGTGCTGCCGGGGGCCGCCCTGGTGACGGTGGCCGGGGCGGTCGGGGCCCTGGTGCGCGGGGACGCCTCCGCGCTGTGGCGTTCGCTGGCGGCCGGCGGGGTGCTGCTGGCCGGGTTCGCCGTGCTGGCGCTGCTCGCGCCGGGAGGCGGTTTCGGCCTGGGCGACGTGAAGTGCGCCCTGCTGGTGGGTCCGGTGCTGGGGTGGGCGGGGTGGCCGGCGGTGGCGCACGGGGTCCTCGCGGCCTTCCTGGCCGCGGGGGTCGTCGCGGCGGTGCTGCTGGCGGCGGGGATCCGGGGCAGGGCGCTGCCGTTCGGGCCGTTCCTGTTCGCCGGCACGGCGCTCGCCCTGGCGCTGAACGGGCCGCCCACGCCCTGAGAACCGGACCGCGCCCCTCCCGTTCGGTGCGGCGCGGCGCCCCGGGAGCGCCCTCGCCGGCACGGTGGGGGGCCGTGCGCCGGGTCGGTGCGCCCGCGCGTGCACGGGGTGACGCGTCATCACCACACGGTGTTCCCAGGGGGCCTGGCGCATCGGCGTGCTGACAGGGCATCGTTGGGGGACAGCGCTCGGGTGGGAGCGGCGAGCCACAGGGGAGGACAGCATGACGAGCAACGGCGGGCGCCATCGGCGTCCACGGAACAGCACGGCTTCCCGTTGGGTGCGGGCGGCCGGAGTCACCGGCGCCGGAGCCGCCACTCCCCTGCTGGGAACGCTCACCGGGCTGGACGCGGCGCAGGCGGCGCAGCACGTGCGGCCGGCGGCCACTCCTACGCCGCAGGACGACGCGGCCGGTGCCGGCCTCGGTGCCGGCGGCGACACCCGCCCGGCCGCCGCCGGCACCGGCACCGGCACCGGGAACGACGTCACTCGGCCGGCGACGGCCGCCCCGCGGACCGCCCCCGCCGAGGGCGGGGTGGTGCCGGCGTCGACGCCCAGCGCGCAGGGCGGTCGGGGCGCGGCGTTGACCCTTCGGACGGCCTCGGCGACGGTGCACGTCGTGGTGCCCGGGGACACGCTGTCCGGGATCGCCGCCGAGCGGGGCGTGAGCGGCGGATGGGCGGCGCTGTACGAGCGGAACCGGTCGGTGATCGGCCGCAACCCCAACCTGATCTTCCCCGGTCAGCGGCTGGAGCTGACCGTGGGCGGCGCGCCCCGGCAGGAGACCCCGGCGTCCGCGGAGCCGGCCGAGCAGCCGGAGGAGGCGCCGGAGCGGGTCTCCGACGAGCGGCCCTCCCGGGACGACGCCGACCGCGCGGCGGAGGAGCAGCGCCAGGAGGAGGAGCGCCGGGCGGAGGAGGAGCGGCAGCGCGAGGAGGCCGAGCGGCAGGAGGAGGAGCGGCGGCGGGAAGAGGAGGAGGCCCGGCGGCGCGAGGAGGAGGAGCGGGCGGCGGCGGAGGCCGCGGCGGCCGCGCAGGCGCCGCAGTACGTGGCGCCGGTCAGCGGGTACGTGCTGACCGCCTCGTTCGGCCAGTCCGGTTCCCGCTGGGCGAGCACCCACACCGGTCAGGACTTCGCCGTGCCGACCGGCACGCCGGTCAAGTCGGTGGCGGCCGGCACGGTGGTCTTCGCGGGCTGGAACGACGCCTACGGCTACCTGCTGAAGATCAGGCACGCGGACGGGACGCAGACCTGGTACGCGCACAACTCGGGCCTGCTGGTGGCGAAGGGTCAGGAGGTCTCCGCCGGCCAGACCATCGCGCAGTCGGGTGCCACGGGCAACGTCACCGGTCCGCACCTGCACTTCGAGGTGCGGCCGTCCGGCGGCAGTCCGGTGGATCCGCGCGCCTGGCTGCGGGCCCGTGGGATCACCATCTGACGACCCTCCGGGGTGGCACGCCCCGCCGGGCCGGCCGGGACCGGCCCGGCTGGTGCTGCTGGGGTCGCCGGCGGCCGACCGCGCCTTCCACGGTTCCGCCGCGAGCGGGGCCAACCTGGCGATCGTCGCCGACCGGGTGCCACCGGCGGTGTTCACCTTCGGGGCGGGGCGCGGCTGTGTGCCGGTGACCGCCCGGGGTGGGGCGGAGGCCCAGGTGGCGCTGGTGCGGGAGGCGGCACGGGCCCGGGATCCGCTGCTGGTGTACGTGACGGGGCACGTGACCACGGCGCGGCGGCGGACCCGGCTGTACCTGGCGATGGAGCCGAGCACCCGGTTGAACGCGCGGGTCACCGGGCTGCCGTTGGACTGGGTGGTGGGGGCGCTGACGGCGGGCGCCGGTCCGGGGCGGTACGCCCGGCCGGCGGGTGCGGTGGGGCCGTCGGCGCCGCCGCCGGGGCCGCTGCTGGTGCTGGACGTGACGACGGACCCGGACAGCTGGGAGGAGATGGCCCGGCCGGACAGCGCGCTGCGGCGGTTCGTCGAGGCGCCGGGGGTCGCGGTGTGGGGACTGGTGTGGCAGCCGAGGTCCCGGCGCCGCTTCCGGGCGGCGCTGGTGGACGGGGTCACGCCGTGGACGCGGGCGTTCGTGGAGCGCGTGGTGGCCGGGACCGCGGGCGGCGCCGGGGTGCTGGCGCCGCGGTCGCTGCACGAGGCGGTGGCGGAGGAGGTCGCCGACCGGGTGCGGGGGCGGGCGTCGGCGCGTGGCCGGCTGCTGTTCCTCGGGCCGCCGCCGGCCAGCCGGAACGGCGTGCTGCTGCACAACCCGGCGGCGGTGCGGGGGGCGCTGCCGTCGGCGCGTCTGGATCCGGCCCTGCTGGCGGAGCTGCGCCGCGCCCCGGAGCGGCCGCAGCGGCCGGCGCGGGCGGAGGAGCCGGGCCGGGACGGGGAGCCGGGCCGGGACGGTGAGCCGGGGGCGGGCGGCCCGTGGCCCCGGTAGCGGGCGCGGCGGGAGGAGCCGGGACCGGGCGACCGCCGGGGCGGCCGAAACCCCGGGCGCGTCACGGCTGGGCGGACTTTCGACGACATGTCAGCCATCCCCGGTGGTGGGAGTGACGTGGGCACGGCGGTTGCGTCAGCATGGCGTTCATGACGGTTGCTCTGCACCTTCCGCGCGACGGACGACCCGTGCCCACCGCAACCTACCGGCTGCAGCTGCAGCCGCGCTTCGACTTCGACGCGGCCGCGGCGGCCGTGCCCTACCTGGCCTCGCTGGGCGTCAGCCACCTGCACCTGTCCCCGATCCTGCAGGCCACGCCGGGCTCCACGCACGGCTACGACGTCGTCGACCACGGCCGGGTCAGCGCCGACCTCGGTGGGGAGGCGGGCCTGCGGCGGCTGGCCGGTGCCGCCCGGGCGCACGGCCTGGGCCTGGTGGTGGACTGCGTGCCCAACCACATGGCGGTCCCCGTGCCGCAGTACCTGTCGGCGCCGCTGTGGGGGGTGCTGCGGGACGGTCCCACGGCGCCGTCGGCGCGCTGGTTCGACGTCGACTGGTCGGTGCCCGGCGGCCGGATGCTGCTGCCGGTGCTGCGCGAACGGCTCGCCGCGGCGCTGCCCGAGCTACGGGTGGACGTGCTGGGTGCGGGGGAGGCGCGGGCGCACTGCCCGGCCGGGACGCCGGTGCTGCGCTACCACGACCACGTGCTGCCGCTGCGGCCGGGCACCGAGGGGCTTCCGCTCGCCGAGCTGCTGGACCGGCAGTGGTACCGGCTGGCCTGGTGGCGGCTGGGCCGCACGGAGCTGAACTACCGGCGGTTCTTCACCATCACCAGCCTGATCGGGCTGCGGGTGGAGGATCCGGAGGTGTTCGCCGCGACGCACGCGACGCTGCTGCGGCTGGTGGCGGAGGGGCTGGTGGACGGCCTGCGGATCGACCACCCGGACGGGCTGGCGGATCCGCGCGGCTACCTGCGCCGGCTGGCGGAGGCCGCCGGCGGTCGGTGGACCGTGGTGGAGAAGATCCTCACCGGCGAGGAGCGGCTGCCGCGGGACTGGCCGTGCGCCGGCACCACCGGGTACGACGTGCTGCGGCGGATCGACGGGCTGTTCGTGGACCAGCCGGGGGTGCGGCGGATCACCGAGCACTACCGGTGCTTCACCGACGAGGCGCGCGGGGCGGACGACGGCGCCCGGTTCGAGGACGTGGCGCGCCGGGCGACCCGGCAGGTCGTCACCGAGGAGCTGGCCGCCGAGGTGGGGCGGCTGACCCGGCTGGCGACCCGGATCTGCCAGGAGGAGCCGCTGCCCGCGCCGCCCGGCGCCCCGGAGCGCCCCTCCCCCGCCGCCGGACCGACCAGCGGGGCGGTCGCGCGGCCGGCCGGCACGCCCCGGCGGGTCTGCCTGCGCGACCACGCCCCCTCGGCGCTGCGCACCGCCGTGGAGGAGCTGCTGGTGGCGCTGCCCGTGTACCGGCCGTACGTGGTGCCCGGCGAGCCGGCGCCGGCCCGGTCCGCGCTGCTGCTGGAGCGGGCGGCGGACCCGGCGCGCTACGCCTTCCCGACCGACGCCGAGGCGGAGGCGGTGGACGTGGTGGTGGATCTGGCGCTGGGCCGGCTGGGGCGCTCCCCGGCGAAGGACGAGTTCGTGGCGCGGTTCGCGCAGACCGCCAGCGCCACCGCGGCCAAGGGCGTGGAGGACACGGCGTTCTACCGGTGGGTCCCGCTGCTGTCGGTCAACGAGGTGGGGGGCTCTCCGGAGGATCCGGGCGTGCTGCCGTCGGACTTCCACGCCTACTGCGGTTATCTGCAGCGGGACTGGCCGGTCGGCATGACCACCCTGTCCACGCACGACACCAAGCGCAGCGCGGACGCCCGGGCCCGGCTGGCGGTGCTGGCCGAGGTGCCGGAGGTGTGGCGACGGGTGTGCGGGCAGTGGGCGGCGGCGTCGCGGCGGCACCTGGTCGGCGGGCTGCCGGACCGGCACACCCAGTACCTGGTGTGGCAGACGCTGCTGGCGGCGTGGCCGGTGGACGAGGAGCGGCTGACCGGCACGGTGCTGAAGTCGCTGCGGGAGGCGAAGACGCGGACCACCTGGACCGAGCGGGACGAGGTGTTCGAGCAGGCGGTGGTGCGCTATGTGCGCGCGCTGCTGGCGGACCCGGCGTTCACCGGGCCGGACGGCGCGGTGGGGCAGCTGGTGGAGCGGCTGCGGCCGGCGGAGCGCTGTGTGGCGTTGGGCGCGCTGCTGGTGCAGCTGACCATGCCGGGCGTGCCGGACGTCTACCAGGGCGGTGAGGGGGAGCTGCGCACGCTGGTGGATCCGGACAACCGGCGGCCGGTGGACTTCGCGGCGCTGCGGGAGCGGCTGGAGCGGCTGGACGGCCCCGGCGCGGCGGATGGGACGGACGTGACGGGCGGGACGGCGCCGCCCGGGCCGCCGGAGGGCGCGGACCTGGGGACGGAGAAGCACTGGGTGACGGCGCGGGCGCTGCGGCTGCGCCGTCGGCGTCCGGAGTGGTTCGGGCCCGACTCCTCCTACCTGCCGCTGCACGGCCGTGGCCCGCGGGCGGCGCATCTGACGGTGTTCAGCCGGGCGGAGCGGGTGATCACGGCGGTGACCCGGCTGCCGGAGCGGCTGGAGCGGGCCGGCGGCTGGGAGGACACGGAGCTGCCGCTGCCCTGGCGGCCGTCCGGCGGCTCCTGGACGGACCTGCTGACCGGGCGGGCGTACCCCGGCGGTGCGGCGGTCCGGGTGGCGGACCTGTTCGCGCGGCTGCCGGTGGCGCTGCTGGTGGCCGACGGCGGCGACGCCCACGGTGGCGGCGACGCCGTCGGCGGTGCGGCGGCGGGGCGGTGAGGCGTGGTGACGGCGTGGAAGGGAGCGGGCGGATGACCAGGCGGCCCCGGCGGTTCGCGGTGTGGGCACCGGACGCGCGGCGGGTGGAGGTGGTGGTGGACGGCGAGGCGGTGGCGATGCGGCGCCGCCCGGTGGCCGCGCCCGCCCCCGCCGGCCCGGCGGTGGGCGCCGGCCGGGCCGTGGGCGCCGTCCTCGGGCCCGGGGAGCCGGGGGATCCCGGCGAGGGCTGGTGGGAGGCGGAGGTGGAGTGCGGGCCGCTGGCGCGCTACGGCTTCCGGCTGGACGGCGACGAGACGGTGCTGCCCGATCCCCGCTCGCCCCGGCAGCCGGACGGGCCGGACGGGCCGAGCCAGCTGGTCGACCACGACGCGTTCGGCTGGACGGACACGGCCTGGCGGGGCCGCCCGCTGCCCGGGGCGGTGGTCTACGAGCTGCACGTGGGCACCTTCAGCGCGGCCGGCACCTTCGACGGGGCGGTGGAGCGGCTGGACCACCTGGTGGAGCTGGGCGTGGACTTCGTCGAGCTGATGCCGGTGTGCCCGGTGCCCGGTGACCGCAACTGGGGGTACGACGGGGTCAGCCTGTGGGCGGTGCACGAGCCGCTGGGCGGGCCGGACGGGCTGAAGCGGTTCGTGGACGCGGCCCACCGGCGGGGGCTCGGCGTGCTGCTGGACGTGGTGCACAACCACCTCGGCCCGTCCGGCAACCACCTGCCGCGGTTCGGCCCCTACTTCACCGACCGGTACGCGACGCCCTGGGGCGCGGCGGTGAACCTGGACGGCCCGGGCTCGGACGCGGTGCGGGAGTACCTGATCGGCAGCGCGCTGGCCTGGCTGCGCCACTACCACCTGGACGGGCTGCGGCTGGACGCCGTGCACGCCCTGGCCGACGGCCGGGCCCGGCACTTCCTGGAGGAGCTGTCCGCGCGGGTGGACGCGCTGGCGGTCGAGCTCGGCCGGCCGCTGGCGCTGGTCGCCGAGTCGGACCTGAACGACCCCCGGTTGGTCACCGGGCGGGAGGCGGGCGGGTTCGGCCTCACCGCGCAGTGGTCGGACGACTTCCACCACGCGCTGCACGCGGCGCTGACCGGCGAGCGCCAGGGCTACTACGCGGACTTCGCGGACTACCTGGGCACCGGCGGCGGGCCGCTCGCCTCGCTGGCCCACACCCTGACCCGGGTGTGGCTGCACGACGGCCGCTGGTCGGCGTTCCGGGGCCGCACCCACGGCCGGCCGGTGGAGACCGGCCGGATCAGCGGGCACCGCTTCCTCGGCTACCTGCAGACCCACGACCAGGTCGGCAACCGGGCCCTCGGCGACCGGATCGGCGCCGCCCTGGCGCCGGGCCTGGCGGCGGCGGGCGCGGCGCTGGTGCTGACCTCGCCGTTCACCCCGATGCTGTTCATGGGTGAGGAGTGGGGCGCGGGCACCCCGTGGCAGTTCTTCACCGCGCACACCGACCCGGAGCTGGCCGAGGCGGTGCGCCGGGGGCGGCGGCGGGAGTTCGGCGCGCACGGCTGGGACGCCGGGGAGATCCCGGATCCGCAGGACGAGGCGACGTTCCTGCGGTCGAAGCTGGACTGGTCGGAGCCCGGCCGGGAGCCGCACGCCGCGCTGCTGGCCTGGTACCGCGCGCTGATCCGGCTGCGCCGCCGGGTGCCGGCCCTGGCCGACGGCGACCTGACCGGGGTGCGGGTGGCCTTCGACGAGTCGGAGCGCTGGCTGGTGGTGCACCGAGGGCCGGGCGCGCGGGTCGCGGTCAACCTGGCCGAGGAGCCGCGCACCGTGCCGCTGGGCGGCCGGGCCGGCTGGCGGGTGGCCGCCGCCTGGCCGGGCGAGGAGGCCGTCGGGCTGGACGCCTCGGGCGCCTCCTGCCGGCTCCCCCCGCACGCCACCGCCGTGCTGACGGCGGGCGGGCCTAGCATGGGCAGCGCGTGACCGAGCACCCCGGCGATCGCTTCCACCCGACGGAGGCTGGTGAGATGAGCAGAACGAACGAGGAATTCATGCTCGACGTGTTCGAGAACCTCGACGTTCCGGAGGGGGTACACGTGGAGTTCCTCAACGGCGAGATCGTCATGATGGCGTCCGCCACGGCGATCCACAACCGCACCCTGGTCCTGCTGGGTGGTCAGTTCTCCGCGGACTTCGACGCCATGGCGACCCAGGGGGTGCGGTTCTCGGACTTCCTGGACCGCCCGGAGCCGGACCTGCTGGTGACGGCGGCCGGGGCGGTCCCGGGCAACCCCAACGAGGTCCCCGCCGAGTACGCGCTCCTGGTCGTGGAGATCGTCTCACCGGAGAACCAGCGTCGGGATCTGGTGGACAAACGGAAGATCTACGCCCGGGGCGGCATCCCCTGCTATCTGATCGTCAACCCCATCGTGGGCCGCTGCACTCTGCTGACGCTGCCGGACCCGGCCGGGCGGCGGTACCGGGCCTCGCTGGAGGTCGACTACGGCGGCAAGGTGCCACTTCCCGAGCCGCTGGGATTCGACGTCGACACCGCGCGCTTCCAGCTCTACCCGCCGGAGAAGTGACGGGCGGGTAGAGCCTCCCGACGCGTGCGGTGGTCAGCCCTCGCCCGCCGGCTCCAGGCGGAGCGCGATGCTGTTGATGCAGTAGCGCAGCCCGGTGGGCTGGTCGGGGGCGTCGTCGAAGACGTGCCCGAGGTGGGAGCCGCAGCTGCCGCAGCGGACCTCGACCCGGCGCATGCCGTAGGAGGTGTCCTCCAGGTACTCGACGCGGTCCTCGGCGAGCGGGGTGAAGAAGCTGGGCCAGCCGCAGCCGGAGTGGAACTTCTCCTGGGAGCGGAACAGCTCCGCCCCGCAGGCGCGGCAGGTGTAGACGCCGACGGTCTCGGTGTCGGTGTACTCGCCGGTGAAGGCGCGCTCGGTGCCTGCCTCCCGCAGGACGTGGTACTCCTCCGGGCTCAGCAGGGCCCGCCACTCCTCGTCGGTTCGCTGGACCTCGTAACCCATGTCCTCGCTCCTTCCGGTGGGCCGTCTCAGGCCGTGACCGTGGCCTGGCCGCCGGTCTGCTCCAGCCGGGCCAGGATCTGCGGGCCGAGGGAGGTGACGTCCCCGGCTCCCATGGTGAGAACGAGGTCGCCGGGGGCGGCCATTCCTGCGACGACGTCCGGGATGTCCGCCATGGCGGGGGCGAGCCGGACCAGGCCGCCGTGTTCGAGGGCGGCGTGGGCGACGATCCGGCTGGTCACCCCGGGCACCGGGTCCTCGCGGGCCGGGTAGATGTCGGTGACCAGGGCGGCGTCGGCGAGGGCGAGGGCGCGGCCCATCTCCTCGCCGAGCTGCTGGGTGCGGCTGAACAGGTGCGGCTGGAACACGACGAGGACCCGGCCGCCGGCCGCGTTCTGCCGGATGGCCTCCAGGTCGGCGGCGATCTCGGTGGGGTGGTGGGCGTAGGAGTCGACGACCTGCACGCCGGCGGCGGTGCCCTTGAGCTGGAGGCGGCGGCGCACGCCCTGGTAGGTGCCGAGCGCCTCGGCCATGCCGGCGGCGGGCACGCCGGCGGCGACGCCGGCGGCGAGCGCCGCGGTGGCGTTGTGGGCGTAGTGGCGGCCGGGGACGGAGACGGTGAAGGCGAGTTCGGTGCCGGCGGTGGCGTCGGCGGCGCCGGCGATGTCGGTGGTGAAGCGGACCCGCAGGTCGCTGGCGAGGCCGCGCGGGGTGATGGAGTCGATCCGCACGTCCGCGTCGTCGGCGGCGCCGACGGTGACGATCCGCAGCCGGCCGGCCTCGGCCCGCGGGCGCAGCCGGCGGGTGAGCTCGCGGGCGCCGGGGTCGTCGGCGCCGACCACCAGGGTGCCGCCGGGGGTGATGCGGCCGGCGAAGGTCTCGAAGGACTCGTAGACCTCTTCCAGCGAGGCGTAGTTGGCGTGGTGGTCGAGTTCCACGTTGAGGACGATGGCGACGTCCGGGGCGTACTTGTGGAAGCTGCGGTCGGACTCGTCGGCCTCGGCGACGAAGAGGTCCCCGGTGCCGTGGTGGGCGTTGGAGCCGGGCTCGTTGAGGTCGCCGCCGATGGCGAAGGAGGGGTCGAGGCCGAGGCCGGTCAGGGCGACGGCGAGCATGCTGGTGGTGGTGGTCTTGCCGTGGGTGCCGGCGACGGCGATGGAGCGGCGGCCGTCCATCAGGCGGGCGAGGGCGTCGGAGCGGTGCACCACGGGCAGGCCGCGTTCGCGGGCGGCGAGCAGTTCGGGGTTGTCCGGGCGGATGGCGCTGGAGACGACCAGGGCGGTGGCGACCGGCGGGACGTTCTCGGCGGCGTGGCCGACGTGCACCTCGGCGCCGAGCCGGCGCAGGGCGAGGACGACGGTGGACTCCTTGGCGTCGCTGCCGGAGACCTTGGCGCCGCGCAGGGTGAGGATCTTGGCGAGTCCGGACATGCCGGCGCCCCCGATACCGACGAAGTGCGGCGCGGACAGGTCCACGGCGGCTGCGGCGGGGCTGGTGGGGGCGACGGGCGCCATCGGTTCTCCCATGGGTACGGACGCGGGGCCTGACGTGCGGGTCAGCGGGTCACCCCGCACCCTATTGCAGAAGCCGGGTGTTCACTCCTCGTGGTCGGCGTGGGCGAGGAGCTTGAGCACGGGGACGCCGACGGCGTGCCGGGCGCGGGAGGCCCAGTCGCGGTGGAAGAACTCCTCGACGGTGTGCGGTTCGGTCAGCACGATGACCTCGTCGGCGCCGGTCTCGGCGACCAGGTCCTTCAGGGCGTCGACCGGCTTGTCGGCGACGATGCGGCCGGTGGCCTCGGCGCCGGCCTCGCGCAGGGCGCGCAGGGTGGCCTCCAGGGCGTGTTCGGCGGTGGGGGTCTGCGCCACGTCGGTCTCCTCCCGTTCCCGGGCGACCTCCTCGATGCGGCCGGCGGCCACGTCGTCCAGCGCCCGGAGCAGCTCGTCCTGGCGGCCCCGGGGCTGCATCAGCACGGTGAAGGTGACCGGCTCCTCGCCGTGCAGGGTGGTCACCAGCGCGACGTCGGTGGTGGACAGCGGCTTCTCGATCATCAGGATGGTGGAGAACATGCGATCCCTCCTCGGGCGGTGCGGCCGGTGGCGTGGGGTCCGCCCTCCCATCCTGCCGCCGGTGCGCGCCGCCGCGCCGTTCCGACACCCGCCGCTCAGCCGTCCCTGGGCGCGGGGGCGGCGGCGCGCACGTAGCGCGAGAAGAGGAAGCCGTCCTCCTCCAGCAGGGACAGCAGCCGCATGCGGTGCGGGAGGGTGAGCGCGGAGCGGGCCACGGTGATCCGGTCGGCGCGGCCGGCGGTCAGCGTCGGGGAGACGGTCAGGCAGAGCTCGTCCAGCAGGTCGGCGGCGACGAGCTGCCCGAGCAGGTGCGGGCCGCCCTCGGTGAGCAGCCGGCGGTGTCCCAGGGCGCCGAGGTGGCGCACCGCCTCGGCGAGGTCCACCCGCTGGCCCGTGCCGGCGACCAGCAGCACCGCTCCGGCGGCCCGGGCGCGCTCCATGGCGGGTCGGGGGGCTCCGGCCCCGGTGATCAGGATTGTGGGGGTGGCGGGCTCGGTGAACAGCGGGGCGTCGAAGTCCAGGTTGAGGCTGGCGCTGACGACGGCGATGGCCGGCGCGGGGGCCTGGCCGGCGGCGGCCCGCCGCTCGGCGAAGGCCTCGCGCGCCTTGGCCGGGCGGTAGCCCTCCTGGCGGACGGTCTGCGCGCCGACGAGGATGGCGTCGGCGAGGCCGCGCAGCACGCCGAACAGGCGCATGTCGGCGTCGCTGGACAGCGGTGCGGAGTGGGCCTCGTGGTGGGCGGCGCCGTCCAGGCTGGAGACCATGTTGGCGCGCAGCCAGGGCCGGTCGGGGGCGGGCAGCAGGTGGACGGGGTAGCTGTAGGCGGCGGCGAGGCCGTCGAGGGTGTCCAGCGCCTCCGGGGCGCCCAGCTCCTCGCGCGGGGTGCCGGCCTCGGGCGGGATGCCGGTCTCGGCCGGCGGCGCCAGGGGCGCGGGCACCCCCCAGCCGGGCAGTTCCATCCCGGCGCCGGAGTCGTCGGCGCCGTAGCCGCCCTGGGTGGGGGCGGCCGGGCCGGGGGCGGCCGCGGGGCCGTGCGGCCGGTGTCCCTCCGGCTGGTGGAGGGCCTGGGGAGCGGGGGCGACGGGGTACAGGCGGCGCATGTCCGGCAGTCTGGCACGCGCGCCGGCCGGGGCCGCGCGCACGCTCGGCGCGAGCCGCGCGGCGCCCGCCGTGGCGCGCCCGCTCCGGGGGCCGGCGCCACCGGTGGGCCGGCGCGGTGACGAGCGTCACCGCGCGACCGCCCGGCACACCCCCCGACACGGCCCCGGCCAGCGCGTAGGGTGGTCTGACGTGCCGCTGAGTCTGTGCGAACGCCACCCCGCCGTCCCGGTCGACCGCCTGGTGGCCGAGATGGTCCCGCCGCCCCGCTTCGAGGGCGCCCGCTTCACCACGTACCTGCCGGATCCGGCGCAGCCCAGCCAGTCGGCGGCGGTGCGCGCGCTGGAGGGCTTCGCCGCCTCGGTCGCCGCCGCGCCGCGCCCGGCCGCCGGCGGGTCCGGGAACGGCGGCGGCGTGCTGCGGCGCCTGCTGCGCCGGGGGCCGGCCGCGCCGACCGGTCCGCGCGGCGTCTACCTCGACGGCGGGTACGGCGTCGGCAAGACGCACCTGCTCGCCTCGCTGTGGCACGCGGTGCCGGGCCCCAAGGCGTTCGGCACGTTCGTGGAGCTGACCAACCTGGTGGGCGCGCTGGGGTTCCAACAGGCCATCCGGGCGCTGGCGGGCCACCGGCTGCTGTGCATCGACGAGTTCGAGCTGGACGACCCGGGCGACACCGTGCTGGTCTCCACGCTGCTGGACCGGCTGGTCGCCGAGGGCGTCTTCCTGGCCGCGACCTCCAACACGCTGCCCGGCAAGCTGGGCGAGGGCCGGTTCGCGGCGGCGGACTTCCTGCGCGAGATCCAGGGGCTGTCCGCGCACTTCCACACGCTGCGCATCGACGGCGAGGACTACCGGCACCGGGGCCTGCCCGAGGCGCCCGCGCCGCTGCCCGACGCGGCGGTGACGGCCGCCGCCGGCCGGCTGCCGGGCGCCGCGCTGGACGACTTCCCGGCACTGCTGGAGCACCTGACGAAGGTCCACCCGAGCCGCTACGGCGCCCTGCTGGACGGGGTGGAGGCGGTCTGCCTGCGCGGGGTGCGCGCGGTGCCGGACCAGGCCACCGCGCTGCGCCTGGTGGTGCTGGCGGACCGGATGTACGACCGGGAGCTGCCGGTGGTGGCCTCCGGGGTGCCGTTCGACCAGGTGTTCAGCGAGGAGATGCTGCGCGGCGGCTACCGGAAGAAGTACCTGCGGGCGGTCTCCCGACTGGTGGCGCTGGCCCGGGACGGCGCCGCCAGCGGGGTGTGACCGGTCCCCGGCCCGGCGGGGCCGCGCGGCCCCGCCGGGCCGGCGGCCCCTGTGCGGGCCGGGGCGGGCGTCAGGCCAGGTCGTCCAGGAGCTGGGCGACCGGCTTGCGGCGGCCGGTGTAGAAGGGGACCTCCTCGCGCACGTGCAGCCGGGCGTCGGTGGCGCGCAGGGTGCGCATCAGGTCCACGATCCGGTGCAGCTCGTCCGCCTCGAAGGCCAGCAGCCACTCGTAGTCGCCGAGGGCGAAGGAGGCGACGGTGTTGGCCCGCACGTCCGGGAAGGGGCGGGCGGCGGCGCCGTGCTCGGCCAGCATCTTGCGGCGCTGGTCGTCCGGCAGCACGTACCACTCGTAGGAGCGCACGAACGGGTAGACGCACAGGTAGTCGCGCGGCTCCTCCCCGTTCAGGAAGGCCGGCACGTGGCTGCGGTTGAACTCGGCCGGGCGGTGCAGGCCCATGTTGGACCACACCGGGGTGAGGGCACGCCCGAAGAGGGTGCGGCGGAACCGGTTGTAGGCCTCCTGCAGCGCGTCGGCGCTGGCCGCGTGCCACCAGATCATGACGTCGGCGTCCGCGCGCAGGCCGGAGACGTCGTAGGCGCCCCGCACGACGACGTCCTTCTCCGCCAGCTGCTCGAAGAGGGTGGTCACCTCGGTGGCGTAGGCGCCGCGGTCGTCGGGGAGGGTGTCGGCCAGGCGGAAGACCGACCACATGGTGTAGCGGATGCTGGCGTTGATCTCCTCGGGGTCCGGCTGGACTCCGGTGTCCTGGCTGGTGCTGGTGCTGTCCGTCATGGGCCCATTGTCTCCCCCGGGGCCCGGCGGGCCCGGACCGGGGGGCGTGGCGCCGCTGTCCGCCGCGGGGCGGGGCCGGCCGTCCGTGGTGGGGCGGGCGGCGGGGTCCGGGAACGGATGTCGCCCGCATCCGACGGCGCGCCGCCCCCGTTCCCGTGGCGCGCCGTCGCCCCCGGGGCGACCCGTTCCGCGGACCCCGACGCCGCCCGCTCCACCTCCCCCGTCGGAACGTTCGAACGACCCGGAAGAAACGAAGAGGCTGGGGCAGACCAACGGTTGCGGCACGCCCCCTCGTCGCGCCGAACCGGCCTGACCCAGCAAGTGCTGTCAGTCCGAGACATGCCGTTCGTTCCGGCATGACCACACGATGCCGGACGCCCCTACACATCCACCTATACGATCACGTGTAGCCGGCCGGCATGGAGCGAGCACCCGACGGGGGAGGCACCATGGAGTTCCGAATCCTGGGACCACTCGAAGTCCGCGCCGACGACGGAGCGTCCCTCGTCCCGCCGCGGCGCAAGCAGCGCGTGCTGCTCGGGCTGCTCCTGCTGCACGCCGGCCAGCCCCTCCAGGTCGAACGGATCGCCGACGAACTGTGGGGCGAACGGCCCCCGAGCTCGGCGATGGCCAACCTGCAGTCCTACATCTCCGGGCTGCGCCGGATGCTGGGCCACGACCGCATCTCCACCCACCGCGGCAGGTACACCCTCCAGGTGGGCGGCGGCGAGCTGGACGCCCGGGTGTTCGTCGACCTCCTCGGCCAGGGCCAGACGGCGCTGCGCTCCGGCGACCACTCCGCCGCCCGGCACGCCCTCGCCCGCGGGCTCGCCCTGTGGCGCGGCCGGCCCCTGGAGGACCTGCCCGAGCTGCACGGCCCGGAGACGACGCGGCTGGAGGACCTCAAGCTGGCCGCCGTCGAGGACGCCGTGGAGAGCCAGCTGGGGCTCGGCCGCCACCTGGAGGCCGCCGTGGACCTGCGGGAACTCGTCCAGCGGCACCCGCTGCGGGAACGGCTGTGGGGCCAGTACATGCTGGCGCTGTACCGCTCCGGGCGGCAGGCGGAGGCGCTGGAGCGCTACCGCGAGGTGAGCGCGCTGCTCGGGGCCGAGCTCGGCATCGACCCCGGGCCCGAGCTGCGCCGGCTGCACCAGGCGATCCTGGCGCACGACCCGGGACTCGACCCGCCCCGCGCGCCGGCCGCCACCGCCTCCACCGGCAACTCCGCCACCGGCTCCCCCGCCGCGCCCCCGACCGTGCCGCCGCCCACCGCCCACCCGCCCGCCGCCGCGGAGGGCCCCGGCCACGCCGGCCCCGCCGCGCCGGACGGCCCGGGCGAGGTCCCGACCGACGGACACACCCCGGCCGCGGCCCCCGCGGGGGATCCGGATCCGGACATCCTGGCCGGCTCCCGCCCGCAGCTTCCGGTCCCGGCGCAGCTCCCCCTGGACATCGCCGACTTCACCGGCCGCGAGGAGCAGGTCGCCCGGCTCACCCGGGCGGTGCGCCGCCGCGACGACCCGGACCGGCCGCAGACCGTGGTGGTCTCGGCGGTCGCCGGAATGGGCGGCGTCGGCAAGACCGCCCTGGTCATCCACGTCGCCCACCGGCTGGTCGACGCCTTCCCGGACGGCCAGCTCTACGCGGACCTGCACGGCCAGGGCGACGCCCCCAGCGACCCCGGCGAGATCCTCGGCCGCTTCCTGCGCGCCCTCGGAGTCAGCGGCTCGGCCGTCCCCGACTCCCTGGAGGAACGGGCCGCCCTCTACCGCAGCCGGCTCGCCGGGCGGCGGGTGCTCGTCGTGCTCGACAACGCCTCCGCCGAGCGCCAGGTCCGCCCGCTGCTGCCCGGCGCCCCCGAGTGCGCCGTCCTGGTGACCAGCCGCAACCAGCTCACCGGCCTGGAGGGCGCGGCCCTGCTCGACCTGGACGTCTTCGAGCCGAGCCAGGCCGTCGAACTGCTCACCCGCATCGTCGGCGCCGAACGCGTCGCCGCCGAGCCGCTGGCCGCCGCCGAGATCGCCGAGCTGTGCGGCTGCGTCCCGCTGGCCGTCCGGATCGCCGGGGCCCGCCTGGCCGGCAAGCGGCAGTGGAGCCTGGCCCACCTCGCCGCCATGCTCCGCGACGAACGCCGCCGGCTCGACGAGCTGGCCGCCGGCGACCTCGGGGTGCGGGCCAGCTTCAGCCTCAGCTACCGCCGGCTCAGCGAGCCCGCCCGCCGCACCTTCCGGCTGCTCGGCCTGCTGGAGGCGCCCGACTTCGCCTCCTGGGTCGTCGCCGCCCTGCTCGACGTGCCGCTCGCCGAGGCGGAGGCGCACGTCGACACGCTGGTCGACGCCCGCTTCCTCACCATCGTCGGCGTCGACGCCACCGGCCGGCTGCGCTACCGGATGCACGACCTGATCCGGCTGTACGCCTGGGAACTGACGCAGGCGGACGACGACCCGGCCGAACGCGCCGCCGCCACCGAACGCGCCCTCGGCGCCTGGCTGTGGCTCGCCGAACGCGCCGCCGAGTACGTGCCCGGCCCCTGCTACGCCGTGATGCACGGCGACGCCCCCCGCTACCCGCTGCCCACCTCGGTGGCCACCGAGATGCTGCACGACCCCATGCGCTGGATGGACGCCGAACGCGCCGCGCTGGTGGCCGCCGCCCGGCAGGCGTGCGCGCTGCGGCTGGACGAACTCGCCTGGGACCTCGCCGGGTGCCTGGAGAAGTACTGCGACGTCCGCGGGCTGTACGACGAGTGGCAGCACACCCACGAGCAGGCCATCCGGCTGTGCCGGGAGGTCGGCAACCGGCGCGGCGAGGCCGTGCTGCTGCGCGGGCTGCTGGAGGTCACCACCTGGACCTCGCCCCGGCAGAGCAGCGGCGCCGCCATGGTCACCCTGCACGACCGGGGGCAGCAGCTGCTGGAGATCTTCTCCGAGGTGGGCGAGCGGCGCGGCATGGCCGACGCCCTGATCTCCTGCGCCTGGGGGCTGGTCGCCCAGGGCGACCGGGAGGAGGCCCTGCTGTTCGCCGAGCGCGCGCTGCACCTGGCCGAGGGCGCGGACTACCTCGGCGGCCAGGCCCGCGCCCACCACATCATGGCCATCGCGCTGGCCGACAGCGATCCCCACCAGAGCATCGCCTACCTGCGCGAGGCGCTGAAGTTCGGGGAGCTCCTGGGGAACCGGCGGTTCCAGGCCACCGCGCTGCAGTTCCTGGGGGCGGTGTACTTCTCCGCCGGCTACGTGGACACCGCCCACGACTACCTGAGCCGCTCGCTCACCATGGCGCACGCCCTCCAGGACCGCTACCTGGAGGCGTTCTCGCTGCTGTACCTCGCGCGGGTCTTCGCCGAGCGGGGCGACCAGCGCGCCATGCCGACGGCCGAGGCGGTCCTGGCGCTCAGCCGGGAGGGCAACTTCGGGCACCACCTGGCCGACGCCCTCGCCCTCCTCGGCGAACTGCACCTGGCCGAGGGCGACACCGCCGCGGCCGTCGCCCGCCTGGAGGAGTCGGTCGACGTCTGGCGCTCCCGCGGGTGGCTCATCTTCCTGGCCCGGACGCTGCGCAGCCTCGGTGAGGCGCACGTCGCGGCGGGTGACCCGCACCGGGCCCACCGCGCCTGGCAGGAGGCCCACGAGCTGTTCACCCGGCTGGGCGACACCGCCGCCGCGGACGAGGTCACCGAACTGCTGGAGGCGCACAGCCTCTTCAAGGGCCCCCTCCGGCTGCCCACCCTCTAGTTCGACTCAGGTGGTGAGCGGCGTGGCCGCCTGGAGCGCCTCCCGGATCCGGCGGGCGGCGCGTTCGGCGCCGGCGACGCAGGCGGGGATGCCGACGCCGTCGTAGGCGGCGCCGCAGACCGCCACCGGTGGCAGTCCGCGCAGCGCCGAGCGCACCGCGGCGACCCGGTCGAGGTGCCCGACGGCGTACTGCGGCAGCCCGTCGTACCAGCGGGTGACGGTGGCGTCGACCGGCCAGCCGGTCAGGCCGATCGCCTCGCGCAGGTCGCCGAGGGAGCGTTCGACCAGTTCGCCGTCCTCCAGCTCCAGCGCCTCGGCCTCGCGGTGCCGGCCGAAGGAGGTGCGCAGCACGAACAGGTCCGGGTCGCCCTGCGCGACCCAGCTCCACTTGTTGCTGGAGAAGGTGGAGGCCTTGATGGCGCGGCCCTCCACCGGCGGCACCAGGAAGCCGCTGCCGGCCGGGGAGGCGCCCAGGTCGGGGCGGCGGAACGCCATGGTGACCAGCGCCATGGAGGCGTACTCCAGGCCGGCCAGCCCGGCCGCGGCCGCCGGTGCGACGTCGTGCAGCAGGCGGACGGCGGGGGCGGCGGGCACGGCGAGGATGACGGCGTCCGCGTCCAGGTACTGCTCGGCGGAGCCGTCCACGTCGCGGGTGGTCAGCCGCCAGCCGTGGTCGGTGCGGGCCAGCGCCACCGCCGTCCGGCCGGTGACCACGCGGGCGCCGGCGCGGCGGCAGGCGTCGGCGACGGCGGACGGGAGCTGCCCGACGCCGCCGCGCAGTCCGTTGAAGACGGGTGGGACGGCCTCGCCGGCCGTCCGGCGCTCGGCGGCGGCGCGCTGGCTGGCGCGCACGGCCTCGGTCAGCGAGCCGCCCGACTCGGCGGCGGGGACGAGCTGCGGCAGCGCGGCGCGCAGCGAGATCAGGTCGGCGTGGCCGGCGTACACGCCGCCGAGCAGCGGCTCGACGAGGCGGTCGACGACCTCCCGGCCGACCCGGGAGGCGATGTACTCGCCGACCGAGACGTCGCCGTGCACCGGCGCCGGCGGCAGTTCCGGGTCGCGGGCGACGCGGGCGAGCCCCTCGTCGGTCAGCACGCCGGACTCGCGGAGCGCGGCGAGGTCGCCGGGCACCCCCATGACCGCCCCGGCGGGCAGCGGGCGCAGGGCGCCGCGGGTCCAGACCGCGGCCTTGGCGTCGGTGGGGGGTTCGAGGAGGTCGCCGAGCCCCACCGAGCGGGCCAGGGAGACGGCCTCGGGGCGGCGGGCGAGGAAGGACTCCGCGCCGAGGTCGACGGTCAGGCCGGCGACGCTGCCGGTGCGCAGCTTGCCGCCGAGCCGGTCGCCGGCCTCCAGCAGGGTGACCCGCGGAGCCGGGGCGCCGCCGCCTCGTGCCCCGGCGCCGGTCGCCGGCGCCCGGCGCGGGTCGACCAGGGTCCAGGCGGCGGCCAGGCCGGAGACGCCGCCGCCGATCACCACCACGTGGGGGCGCTCGGCGTCCGGGTAGCCGTCGCCGTCCGCCACCGTCCGGGCCGTCGCGTCGTTCATGTTTCCCACTCTGGCAGACCCGCCGTGGGCGGCCAGTCGGGGGTCCGCGATCGGCGCCGGGGCGCCGGCCGCCGGGTGGCCGGGGCCGCGACCGGACCGTGACGGAAACGCGATCTTGCCGAGGCCGCGGGGCGGAACCCGGTGGGATCCGGCCGCGTCCGACCAGGGAATCCGTCAGCACTCGCCGGTGGCGAGGCACCGGCTGGACGGACGAACCGGACAACGGAGGGGTCGATGCGGGGCGGCGGAACGGCGTCGGAGCGAACCGAGAGCATGGTCATGAGCATGACTAGAGTGGGGGACGCGGGGGCGGTGCGGCGGACCGCGCGGCGCCGGCGCCGCCGCGTCGCGGTGGCCGCGGCGGCCCTGCCCACCGCGCTGCTGCTGGCGCTGACCGCCTGCGCGGCGGACGCGAACACCGACGCGGCGGCCGGTTCGGCGGCGTTCGAGGGGGACGCCGCCGTCCCGGCGCCGGAGGGCGTCGCCGAAGCGGACCTCGCCGAGGGGGAGGCGTACGCCCCAGCGGACGAGGCTGCCGGGACCGAGGAGGAGTCCGCGGCCTCCGCCGCGCCGGCCGACCCTGGCGGCGACGCCAGGGCCGGCACGCCGGAGGTGGACGCCGTCGCCCCCGCGCGGCACGTCATCCACACCGCCTCGCTGTCGATCGAGACCTCCGGGGACCTCGACGACGCGGTGGACGGCGCCCAGGAGATCGCCGTGGAGGCGGGCGGCTACGTGGAGGCGGAGGAGACCTGGCGGGACGGCGCCCTCGGGGCGGGCGGCCAGGCGGTCACCGAGGAGCACACGGAGGACCACGCGGGGGACGGCTACGCGGAGGACGACTACCCGACCTCGGTCGCGGAGGCTTCCGACCACTCGTCGCTGACCCTGCGGATCCCGCCGGAGCGCTACGAGGCCGTGCTGGACGACCTGGCCGGTCTGGGTGAGGTGGTGGCCCGGGAGCAGTCCGCCGAGGACGTCACCGGGCAGGTGGTGGACCTGGACAGCCGGCTGGCCTCGCAGCGGGCCAGCGTGCTGCGGATCCAGGAGCTGATGGAGCAGGCCGAGTCGCTGAGCGACGTGGTGATGCTGGAGGCGGAGCTGAGCAGCCGCCAGGCCGACCTCGACTCGCTGCTGCGCCAGCGCGAGGCGCTGACCGGGCAGACCGACCTGGCGACCGTGCAGGTGCACCTGTACGGCGAGGGCTCCTACCGGGCGGACGTCGTCGAGGACCCGGACGGGCTGGGCGACGCCTTCCTGGACGCCTTCCGCGGGGGGTGGTCGGCGTTCCGGACGGCGGTCGAGGTGCTGCTGGTGGTGCTCGGCGCGGTGCTGCCGTTCGCCCTGGTGCTGGGCGTGCCGCTGTTCCTGGTGCTGCGGCTGCGACGGAACCGTCGGACCGCGACGACCGGATCCGCGACGACCGGATCCGCGATGGCCGGATCCGCCACCGTCGCCGCGGCCGGTGCCGACGACCGCGCGCTCGACGAGGAGCCCGCCGTCCCGGCCTCGGCCGCACCGGGCGAGACCGGGACCGGGACCACCGAGACCGGGACGGCCGAGACGGGGCCGGCCGGGCCGCGAACGGAGGACGCGCCCTAGTCGGGCGGCCCGGTCAGGCGCGGGCGGTGCTGCGGTGCACGAACTCGACCAGCGCCGTCAGCGCCTCCGGGTCGGTGTCCGGAAGCACCCCGTGGCCGAGGTTGAAGATGTGCCCCTCCAGGCCGGCGGCGGCGTCCAGCACGCGGCGCGCCTGCTCCTCCACGGCCTGGCGGGGGGCGAAGAGCACCGCCGGGTCGAGGTTGCCCTGCAGCGCCTTGCCGGGGCCGACCCGGCGGGCCGCCTCGTCGAGCGGGACGCGCCAGTCCACGCCGACCACGTCGGCGCCGGCCTGGCCCATCAGGTGCAGCAGTTCGCCGGTGCCCACACCGAAGTGGATGCGCGGCACCCCGGTGTCCGCCACCGCGTCGAAGACGCTGGCGGAGGCCGGCATGACCCGCGTCCGGTAGTCCTCCGGCGCGAGCGCCCCCACCCAGGAGTCGAAGAGCTGCACGGCCGAGGCGCCGGCGGCGATCTGCACCCGCAGGAACGCCGAGGTGATGGCGGCCAGGCGGTCGAGCAGGTCGCGCCACAGCTCCGGGTCGCCGTACATCAGGGCCTTGGTGCGCTCGTGGTTGCGCGAGGGGCCGCCCTCGACGAGGTAGCTGGCCAGGGTGAACGGCGCCCCGGCGAAGCCGATCAGCGGCACGTCGCCGAGCTCGGCGACGGTCTGCCGGACCGCCTCGGTGATGTAGGGGACGTCCTCCTCGGTCAGCTCGCGGAGGCGGGCCAGGTCCGCGCGGGTGCGGACCGGCTCGGCGACGACGGGGCCGACCCCCGGCTTGATCTCCAGGTCGATGCCGACGGCCTTGAGCGGCACCACGATGTCGCTGAAGTAGACGGCGGCGTCCACGCCGTGGCGGCGCACCGGCTGGAGGGTGATCTCGGTGACCAGGTCCGGCATCATGCAGGACTCCAGCATCGGGATGCCCTGGCGCACCCGGCGGTACTCCGGCAGCGACCGGCCGGCCTGGCGCATGAACCAGACCGGGGTGTGCGGCACGGGCTGCCGCCGGCAGGCCCGGACGAAGGCGCTGTCGGCCGGCCCGGCGGGGGTGGGGGGTTCGGTGGTCGCGGGGGCGTGGGGGGACGTCCGCGCCTCGGTGGGGCCGCCCTCGTGCGTCCGGTGCTGCTCTGCATCGCTCACCGTGGCATCTTCCCACGCGACGCGGGCGGCGGCCGGGCGGGGCGGGGCCGACCGGCGCCGGTTGCCGGCTCGCCGCGTGGCATTACGCCACTGGCACGTGCCAGCGGCCTAGGCTGACGCCCATGGCATCGGTCACCGGCGGGCCCGGGGAGGGCGAGGAGGTGCCGGCCGGGTTCCGGCGGGCGGTCGAGGGATTGCGGGCGGCACGGCTCCGTCCCGAGGTGGAGCTGTCCCCGCTTCCGCCGCCGAGGCGGCCGGCTCCGTACTCCTTCGCCCTGGCCGGCGCGGTCGGCGGCCAGCACGCCGCGCCGGGCGCCACCGCGCACCTGCTGGGCGCCCCGGTCGGCGGGCCGGCCGAGGAGGGTGCCGGCGGCGCGGGCGTGGAGGACGCCGCCAGCGGGCGCTTCGTGCTGCTGTACGACCCCGCGGAGCCGGAGGGCTGGGGCGGGGCGTTCCGGGTGGTCACGCTGACCCGGGCGGAGCTGGAGCCGGAGATGGGCGGCGACCCGATGCTCGCCGAGGTGGGCTGGTCGTGGCTGACCGACGCCCTGGCCGCGCACCGGGCGCCGTACGGCGAGCTGGGCGGCACCATCACCCGCTGCTTCTCGCACTCCTTCGGGGAGCTCAGCGTGCGCGGGGCCACCACCGAGATCGAGATCCGGGCCTCCTGGTCGCCGCTGGGCGAGGACCTGTCGGCGCACCTGGCCGCCTGGGGCGACCTGCTGGCGATCGCGGCCGGGCTGCCGCCGGCGGGCGAGGTGCCGCCGGAGCCCCCGGAGGGCGGTGGCGGGCCGGCGGTGCCGGGCCCGGTGCCGTCCGGGCGGGGGGCCACCGGGGTGGTGCGGCTGCCGCACGGCGGCGGCCGTCGTCCGGGGCGCCGCTGAGACACCTCGACAGCACCTCCTGGCAGGGCGTTCCGGCGGCCTCCCGGCGGGGCGTCCCGAGGCCGTTCGGCGGCCCGCCGGGCGGGGGAACCACATCGTCGGCGCGCCGGCAAGCGGTTGATCAACTGAGCACCAGAGTCGATCATTTCTGACCGATTTGCGCTGCTTTGGTGACGGCAATTTGCCCTTGTTGTCCGAATTGTTACACAGCAGATCGGGTGCAACCGCTAAAGCCCCCCATAGAACCTGCCGAAGGACAGAGTGTCCACTACCCGTACGGATCACTCGTTTGACCCATCGGGGTACAGATCTGCCACCCTCTCAGGAGGCACGGTGTCGGTTCTTCTCGACCACCCCGCAAGCCTGGTCGCCTACCGTCCGTCCAAGCCCACCGCCATGGTCGTCGTCGCCGATCAGCGCGTCCGTTCCACCGTGACCCGACAGCTGTGGAGCCTCGGTGTGCGCGACGTGATCGAAGCCTCCTCCATCGCCGAGGCGCGCCCACGCATCGCCACCCCGCGGGACATCTGCGTGGCGGAGGTACACCTCCCCGACGGCTCCGGACTCAGCATCCTGGCCGAGACCCGGGCCGCGGGCTGGCCCAACGGCCTCGCCCTCTCCGCCGCCGACGACATCAACGCCGTGCGCTCCGCGCTGGCCGGCGGGGTCAAGGGCTACGTGGTCACCGGCACCCGCGGCACGGTCGGACTCCCCCAGCGGCACGGCGTCCACCCCGTCGGGCAGGCGGCCCCCCGCCTCCGCCGCCGCCCCGGCGAGCACCCCGGCGGCTTCCGGGAGCTGTCCGGACGCGAGGTGGAGGTGCTCCGGCTGGTCGCCGAGGGCCGCTCCAACAAGGCCATCGGCGTCGCCATGGGCCTGTCCGCGCTCACCGTGAAGAGCCACCTCGCCCGCATCGCGCGCAAGCTCGGCACCGGCGACCGCGCCGGCATGGTCGCCATCGCGCTGCGCACCGGCATCATCCACTGACCCACCCGCCCCTTGCGAGGCGCCATGCCAGGCACGCCCCGCCGGCGACGATCCCGCCCCCGCCCACCCACCCCCATCGACCGGCTCCCAGCCCCGCCCACCGGCCGCAGCGGACACTCCGCGGCGGCCGGTGGCGCGTTCGGCCCCCGGACGTCCGGCGCGGCACCCGGTGGTCCGCGCCCCGGACCGCGGCCGGGCCCCGGTCCGAGCCCGGCGGCCCCACGACCACCTCGTCTAGAGTGTCCTAGGTGACCGACGCCCCACACGCGCTGCATGACAAGCCGGAACCGGTCCCCCTCCCGGAGCCACGGGAGGGAATTCCGCCGGTCGTCGCGGATCCGGAGGGGCTGGCGGAGGTGGTGGCCGCCTTCGCGGGCGGCACCGGACCGGTCGCCGTCGACGCCGAGAGAGCCTCCGGTTACCGCTACGGCCAGCGCGCCTACCTGGTGCAGCTGCGCCGCGAGGGTGCCGGGAGCGCGCTCATCGACCCCATCGCCTGCCCCGACCTCAGCGAGCTGAACGCCGCCCTGGCCGACACCGAGTGGGTGCTGCACGCCGCCCCGCAGGACCTGCCCTGCCTGGACGGCCTCGGCATGCGCCCGACCCGGCTGTTCGACACCGAGCTGGCCGGCCGGCTCGCCGGCTTCAGCCGCGTCGGCCTCGGGCCCATGGTGGAGCACGTGCTCGGCTACGTGCTGGAGAAGGGACACTCCGCGGCCGACTGGTCCACCCGGCCGCTGCCCGAGCCCTGGCTGCGCTACGCCGCGCTCGACGTCGAGGTGCTCGTCGACCTGCGCCACGCCCTCGAGGCCGAGCTCGACCGGCAGGGCAAGCTGCGCTGGGCGCACGAGGAGTTCGCCGCGATCGCCGCCGCCGGGCCGCCCGCCCCGCGCACCGATCCCTGGCGGCGCACCTCCCAGCTGCACAAGGTCCGGCGGCGGCGGCAGCTGGCCGTGGTCCGGGAGCTCTGGTACACCCGCGACCGGATAGCCCGGGAGCGCGACGTCTCCCCCAGCCGGGTCGTGCCGGACGCCGCCCTGGTCTCCGCCGCCCTCGCCATGCCGCACAGTCCGCACCTGCTCGCCGCGATCAACGGCTTCAACCGCATGTCGCGCCGGCAGCTCGACGACTGGCTGAAGGCCATCGAGGACGCCCGGGCCCTGCCGGAGGAGGCGCTGCCGCCGACCACCGCCCCGCAGCAGGGCCCTCCGCCGCCGCGCGCCTGGAACGAACGCGACCCCGCGGCGGCCGCCCGGCTCAGCGCGGCCAAGGCGGCGCTGGGCGAGCTCGCCGAGCGGCACCGGCTCCCCCAGGAGAACCTGATCACGCCGGACACCGTGCGCCGGGTCTGCTGGGAACCGCCGGACGGCGGCGACGAGGCAGCCCTGGCCCAGGCGCTGCGCGACCGCGGCGCCCGGCCCTGGCAGGTGGAGCTGGTCGCTCCGGTGCTGGCCGGTGTCTTCGCGCGGGCGGGGGCGGCGAAGGCGGGCTGACGACCCGCCGGGCCCAGGGGTCCGGCCGTCGACGACACGGCGCACCAGGGGTGGGCGCCGCGGCACCACGCCGCGGCGCCCACCCCCGCGCGCATCCGGGCCCCGGTCCGCCCCGGCTCACCACGACGCGGCCGAAAATCCCCCGCCGGGCACGGTAGGCGAATTGGTTACCCATGAGTAGCATGAGTGCTGACGCCCAGAACCGCGCACTGGAGGAGAGCCACGTGCCTCGTACCGTGAGGGACATCGTCTTCGTCGACGGCGTCCGCACCCCGTTCGGCAAGGCCGGCCCGAAGGGCATCTACCACGAGACCCGCGCCGACGATCTCGAAGTGGCCTGCCTGCGCGAGCTGCTCCGCCGCAACCCGGCGCTGCCCGCCGAGCGCGTCGACGAGGTGGCCATCGCCGCCACCACCCAGACCGGCGACCAGGGGCTGACCATCGGCCGCACCGCGGCGCTGCTGGCCGGCCTGCCCCGTTCGGTCCCCGGCTACGCCGTGGACCGGATGTGCGCGGGCGCCATGACGGCCGTCACCAACGTGGCCGGCGGCATCGCGCTGGGCGCCTACGACGTCGCGCTGGCCGGCGGCGTCGAGCACATGGGCCGCCACCCGATGGGCGAGGGTGTCGACCCCAACCCGCGGTTCGTCAGCGAGCGGCTGGTCGACTCCTCCGCGCTCTTCATGGGCATGACCGCGGAGAACATCCACGACCGCTTCCCGCAGCTGACCAAGGAGCGGGCCGACGCCTACGCCGTGCGCTCCCAGGAGAAGGCCGCCAAGGCGTACGCCAACGGACTGATCCAGGAGGACCTGGTCCCGATCGCGATCCGGCGCAGCGCCGAGACCGCCGAGGCCACCGGCCTGGAGGCCGGCTGGGGCCTGGCCACGGCCGACGAGCCGATGCGCCCGGGCACCACCATGGAGGGCCTGGCGGGCCTCAAGACGCCGTTCCGCCCGCACGGCCGGGTCACCGCCGGCAACTCCGCCGGCCTCAACGACGGCGCCACCGCCTCGCTGATCGCCGCCGAGGAGGTCGCCCGCGAGCTCGGCCTGCCGGTCAAGATGCGCCTGGTCTCCTACGCCTTCGCCGGCGTCGAGCCGGAGGTGATGGGCATCGGCCCGGTCCCGGCCACCGAGAAGGCGCTGGCCAAGGCCGGTCTCGGCATCGAGGACATCGGCCTGTTCGAGATCAACGAGGCGTTCGCCGTGCAGGTGCTCGCCTTCCTGGACCACTTCGGCATCGCCGACGACGACGAGCGGGTCAACCCCTACGGGGGCGCCATCGCCTTCGGGCACCCGCTGGCGTCCTCCGGCGTGCGGCTGATGAACCAACTGGCCCGGCAGTTCCGGGACCACCCCGAGGTGCGCTACGGCCTGACCACGATGTGCATCGGCATGGGCATGGGCGGAACCGTCATCTGGGAGAACCCGCACTTCACCGGTGCGCAGGAGGGCGAGAAGTGAGCCAGCACAACGTCACGGCGGCCGACGTCTTCCCCGACGAGGTCGTCACCTCGGCGCACGTGCGCTTCCTTGACCTGCCCCGGGGCGCCGGCCGCTTCGCGCTGATCACGCTGGACAACGGCCTGGACCACACCAAGCCGACGACCTTCGGACCGCGCGGCCTGGCGAACCTCGCCGAGGCGATGTCCACCGTGGAGGCGGCGGCGGTCGGCGGCGAGATCGTCGGCGTGGGCGTGACCGGCAAGCCGTTCGTCTTCGCCGTCGGCGCCGACCTCAAGGGCATCGGCGTGCTGGCCGACCGCGACCTCGCGGTGTCCATCGGCCGGGCCGGGCACGACGTCTTCAAGCGGCTGGCCGCGCTGCCGGTGCCGTCGTTCGCCTACTACAACGGCGCCGCGATGGGCGGCGGCGTGGAGATCGGCCTGCACTGCACCTACCGCACGGTCTCGGCCGGCGTGCCGGCGTTCTCGCTGCCGGAGGTCTTCCTGGGCCTGGTGCCCGGCTGGGGCGGCTGCACGATCCTGCCGAACCTGATCGGGGCCGACAAGGCCGTCAGCGTGATCATCGAGAACGCGCTGAACCAGAACCGGCAGCTGAAGGGCCCCCAGGTGTACGAGCTGGGGATCGCCGACGCGCTGTTCGAGCCGGCGGACTTCCTGGCCCAGTCGCTGTCCTGGACCGCCTCGGTGATCACCGGCGAGACGGTCGTGGAGCGCCCCGAGGTGGACCGCGGCGAGGCCTGGGACGCGGCGGTCGCCCGCGGCCGGGCCATCGCCGACGCCAAGGTGCACGGCGCCGCCCCCGCCCCGTACCGGGCGCTGGAGCTGATCGACGCCGCCCGGGCCGCCCGGCTCGGTGACGCCGACGGCCTCCAGGTGGGCTTCGACGCCGAGGACGAGGCGCTCGCCGACCTGATCATGAGCGACGAGCTGCGCAGCAGCCTGTACGCCTTCAACCTGGTGCAGCGCCGCGCCAAGCGGCCGGTCGGCGCCCCGGACAAGTCGCTGGCCCGCAAGGTGACCAAGGTGGGCGTGGTCGGCGCGGGCCTGATGGCCTCGCAGCTGGCGCTGCTGTTCGCCCGGCGGCTGGAGGTGCCGGTGGTGCTCACCGACATCGACGCCGAGCGGGTGGACAAGGGCGTCGGCTACGTGCACGCCGAGGTGGACAAGCTGCTGGCCAAGCAGCGGATCGGCCCGGACAAGGCGAACCGCCTCAAGGCCCTGGTGACCGGCTCCCTGTCCAAGGACGCCTTCGCCGACGCCGACTTCGTCATCGAGGCGGTCTTCGAGGAGCTGTCGGTCAAGCGCCAGGTCTTCGCCGAGGTGGAGGCCGTGGTCTCGCCGGAGGCGGTGCTCGCCACCAACACCTCCTCGCTCTCGGTGACCGAGATGGCCGCCGAGCTGCGGCACCCCGAGCGGGTGGTGGGCTTCCACTTCTTCAACCCGGTGGCGGTGCTGCCGCTGCTGGAGGTGGTGCGGGCCGAGCGCACCGACGACGCCTCGCTGGCGACGGCGTTCGCGGTGGCCAAGCAGCTGAAGAAGACCGCGGTGCTGGTCAAGGACGCCCCGGCGTTCGTGGTCAACCGGGTGCTCACCCGCTTCATGGGCGAGGTGCTGGCCGCCATCGACGAGGGCACGCCGTTCGAGGTGGCCGACCGGGCGCTGGCCCCGCTGGGCCTGCCGATGTCGCCGCTGGAACTGCTGGAGCTGGTGGGCCCGGCCGTGGCGCACCACGTGGCCGGCACCCTGCACGGCGCCTTCCCGGAGCGCTTCGGCGTCTCGGAGAACCTCGGCCGGATCGTGGCGGCCGGCCGGCGGACCATCCTGGTGCGCGAGGGTGACCAGGTGCGGATCGACCCGGAGGTCACCGCGCTCTACCAGGCCGGGAACGCGCCGCTGGACGAGGAGCAGGTGCGGGAGCGGGCGCTGCTGGCCATCGCCGAGGAGATCGGCCTGATGCTCGCCGAGGGCGTGGTGGCCGAGGCGCAGGACGTCGACCTGTGCCTGATCACCGGCGCCGGCTGGCCGTTCCACCTGGGCGGCATCACGCCGTACCTGGACCGCGCCGGCTACGCCGAGAAGGCGAACGGCAAGCGGTTCCTGCCGCGCGGCGTGGCCAGCCTGTAGCCGGGCTCGTCCGTCGGGGCCGAGGGCCCGCGTACCCGGTCGGGGGTACGCGGGCCCTCGCCTTGCCCGACGGCGTCCCGGCCCGCGGCGTCCCGTCCGGCGGCGGGAGGCGGGCGGTGGCGCGCAACGGCCCGGGCCGGGAGGCGACCGGTGGCCGCCTCCCGGCCCGGGCTCGGGGGGCCTGGGGGTTGTGGGCGCGGTCAGCGACCGCGGCCGGCCGCCGCCTGGGCGGCGACGGGCTGGTCGTCGAGGGTGACCACCAGCTCCACCACCCGCCGGGAGATGTCGGAGGCGGTCAGGCCGATCTCCTCCAGCAGCTCGCCGCGGGCGGAGTGGTCCAGGAAGCGCTCGGGGATGCCGAAGTCGCGCAGCGGCAGGTCCACGCCGGCGTCCCGGAGGGCCTGGGCGATGGCGGAGCCGACGCCGGAGGTGCGCACGTTGTCCTCGACGGTGACCACCACGCGGTGGCGGGCGGCCAGGCCCGGCAGGGCGGGGTTGACCGGCTTGACCCAGCGCGGGTCCACCACGGTGGAGGTGATGCCCTGCTCGCCGAGGCGCTCGGCGACCTCCAGGCACATCGGGGCGAGCGCGCCCACCGAGACGATCAGCACGTCGGCGGCCGGCTCCCGCCCCTCGGCGGCCGCCTGGTCGGCGCCGCCCGCGGCGTGCAGCAGGTCCATGCCGGCCAGCTGGCCGACGGCGGGCACGGGCGCGCCGACGGCGCCCTTGGAGTAGCGGACCACCGTGGGGGCGTCGTCCACGTCCACGGCCTCGCGGAGCTGGGCGCGCAGCTGGTCGGCGTCGCGCGGGGCGGCGATCCGCAGCCCGGGCACCACCTGGAGGATCGACATGTCCCACATGCCGTTGTGGCTGGGGCCGTCGTCGCCGGTGACGCCGGCGCGGTCGAGGACGAAGGTGACGCCGCAGCGGTGCAGCGCGACGTCCATCAGCACCTGGTCGAAGGCGCGGTTGAGGAAGGTCGCGTAGACGGCGAAGACCGGGTGCAGGCCGCCGGTGGCCAGGCCGGCGGCGGAGACGGCGGCGTGCTGCTCGGCGATGCCGACGTCGAAGACCCGGTCGGGGAAGCGGGAGGCGAAGCCCTGCAGGCCGACGGGCTGGAGCATGGCGGCGGTGATGGCGACGACGTCGGGGCGCTCGGCGCCGATCGCCTCCATCTCCTCGCCGAAGACGCTGGTCCAGTCCTTGCCGGCGCTGGAGACCGGCAGGCCGGTCTCCGGGTGTATGACCCGCACGGCGTGGAAGCGGTCGGCCTCGTCCTGCTCGGCGGGGCGGTAGCCGCGTCCCTTCTGGGTGATGCAGTGCACGATGACCGGGCCGCGGAAGCGGCGGGCGGTGCGCAGCGCCCGCTCCACAGCCTGGACGTCGTGGCCGTCGATCGGGCCGAGGTACTTCAGGCCCAGGTCCTCGAACATGCCCTGCGGGGCGACGATGTCCTTGATGCCCTTCTTCACGCCGTGCAGGGTGTCGAAGATGGGGCCGCCGACGACCGGGGTGCGGCCGAGCACGCCGCGGCCCCACTCCAGGAAGCGCTCGTAGCCGGCGGTGGTGCGCAGGGTGGCCAGGTGGGTGGCCAGGCCGCCGATGGTCGGGGCGTAGGAGCGCTCGTTGTCGTTGATGACGACGACGAGCGGGAGGTCCTTGTCGGCGGCGATGTTGTTGAGCGCCTCCCAGGCCATGCCGCCGGTCAGGGCGCCGTCGCCGATGACGGCGACGACCGAGCGGTCGTCCAGGCCGCGCAGCCGGTTGGCCTTGGCGATGCCGTCGGCCCAGCCCAGCACGGTGGAGGCGTGCGAGTTCTCGATGACGTCGTGCTCGGACTCGGCGCGGGAGGGGTAGCCGGACAGGCCGCCGCGTTTGCGCAGGCGGCTGAAGTCCTGCCGGCCGGTGAGCAGCTTGTGCACGTACGACTGGTGGCCGGTGTCGAACAGGACGCGGTCCCGGGGGGAGTCGAAGACCCGGTGCAGGGCGATGGTGAGTTCCACCACGCCGAGGTTGGGGCCCAGGTGCCCGCCGGTGCGGGAGACCGAGTCGACGAGGAAGGCGCGGATCTCCTCGGCCAGCTCGTCCAGCTGTTCGGGGGTGAGGGCGTCTAGGTCCCGAGGGCTGCGGATTCGGGTCAGCAGGGCCACCCAGTCCTCCTTCGTCGAACGCGGCACGTCCTTGGGCAGGGTTCGTCGGACGCGGGTCCGGGGCTCGCCCCGGCCCACCGAGTCTACGCGTGGCGCCCTGACGGCTGGCGCCCCACCGGAAAGGTGGCAGGTGCCCGACGCCCCTGGAGGCTACTCGCCGGTAGCCCGCGGCGCGACGGGCGGGGAACGGCCCGCCGGGGCCGTTCCCCGCCCGTCGCGTACCCCGCCTGGCGCCTCCCATCCGGACCGGCGTTCCGGTCCGGATGGGAGGCGTCGGGGCGGCGGCGGCATCCGCTGGTGTCAGACGCGTCCGGAGGAGCGCTGGTTCCGCCGGGAGACCGAGTCGATCACCACGGCGGCCAGCAGCACCGCGCCGGTGACCATGAACTGCACCGAGTTGCTGATCCCCTGGAGCGCCATGCCGGAGGCGATGGACTGGATGACCAGGACGCCGATCAAAGCGGAGTACATGCTTCCGCGCCCGCCGAACAAGCTGGTGCCGCCGATGACCGCCGCGGCGATGGCGTTCATCAGGACGGTGCTGGAGCCGGTCGCCTGGCTGGCGGAGAAGATCCGCGAGGCCGCGAAGACGCCGCCGAGCGCCGCCATGGTGCCGCTGATGGCGAAGACGGTCATCCGCACCCGGGCCACCGGGATGCCCGCCCGGCGGGCCGCCTCGACGTTGCCGCCGACCGCGAACACCTGCCGGCCGAAGGTGGTGCGGCGCAGCACGAACTCCATGCCCACCACGACCGCGATGAAGATCACCAGGGCCAGCGGCAGACCCATGTACTGGTTGAGCAGCCAGGCCGCGGCCAGCACCAGCACGGCGAGCACGCCGGTGCGGATCGCGATCTCCTCGGTGCTGCGGGTGGGGATGCCGGCGGCGGCGCGCCGCCGGTTGCCCAGCAGGGACAGGCCGAGGTAGCCGGCGATCACCACGATCGCCAGGCCGTAGGCGGCGATCTGGTACTCGAAGTAGGTGGCGGTGAGCGAGCCCACGAAGCCGTCGTAGGGGAAGTTGATGCTGCCGTTCGGGCCGAGCACGGACAGTTGCAGGCCGTTCCAGCCGAGCATGCCGGCGAGGGTGACCACGAAGGCCGGGACGCCGATGCGGGCGAAGAAGAAGCCGTGCACCAGTCCGAGCACGCCGCCGACCGCCATGGCCGCGATCACGGCGAGCACCGGGTTCACGCCCTGGTTGACGCTGAGCACGGCGAGCACCGCCGCGCACACGCCACTGACCGAGCCGGCCGACAGGTCGATCTCGCCGAGCAGCAGCACCCAGACGATGCCGACGGCGATCAGGCCGGTGGAGACGATGTCCACGCTGAGGTTGGAGAGGTTCTGCGCGGACAGGAAGCGGTCGTTCAGGCCCTGGAACACCGCCCAGATCACGATCAGCCCGATGATGACCGGGATCGAGCCGAGTTCGCCGCTGGTGACCCGGCGGCGGGTCTCCTCGGCCCAGCCGCGCAGGCCGCGCTCGCGGACGACGAGGCGGGGGTCGATCTGCGGGGCCTTGGCGGCCACCGCGGGGGCGACACCCGGCGCCGCCGCGGTGTCCTGGGGGGCGCCGGCGGTGTCGCGCCGGGGCTGGGACGTCTGGCTCACTCGCTTCCCACCTCCGCGGTCCGGGAGTTCGACCGCGCGTGGCGGCGGGTGACGGCGTTCTCGTCGGCGCCGGTGATGGCGGCCACCAGGTCCTCGCTGCGCAGGCCCTCGACGTCGAAGACGCCGTTGTTGCGCCCGAGGCGGAGCACCGCCACCCGGTCCGAGACGGCCAGTACGTCGGCCATGTTGTGGCTGATCAGGATGACCCCGAGGCCGCGGTCGCGCAGCCGCTCCACCAGGTCCAGCACCTGGGCGGTCTGCTCGACGCCCAGCGCCGCGGTGGGCTCGTCGAGGATGACGATCTTCGGCTCGCCGAGCAGCGAGCGGGAGATCGCCACGGTCTGCCGCTGGCCGCCGGAGAGCGAGGCGACCGGGATGCGCACGCTGGGGATCCGGATGGACAGGGTGTTCAGCAGGTCGCGGGAGCGGCGCTCCATCTCGACCTCGTCCAGGACGCCGCCGCGGACGATCTCCCGGCCGAGGAAGAGGTTGCCGACGACGTCGAGGTTGTCGCAGAGCGCGAGGTCCTGGTAGACGGTCGCGATGCCCAGTTCCTGGGCGTCCTGGGGCCGGCCGATGGTGACGGCGCGGCCCTCCCACTCGATGGTGCCGGTGTCCGCCGGGCCGACGCCGGCGATGGTCTTGACCAGGGTGGACTTGCCCGCGCCGTTGTCGCCGACCAGTGCGACGACCTCTCCGGCATGGACCTCCAGGTGGACGTCGGTGAGGGCCTGGACCGCCCCGAACCGCTTGGAGATCCCGCGCAGCGCCAGTACGGGTGCGCTAGTCACTGTTGTTCACCGTTTCTCTTCGCGCCCGCTCCCGGGCAGGGGCGGCCCGCCGCGCGGGCGGCCCCCGACCGGTCAGCGGTGGTGTGGTGGGGTGCGCCCGCGGGCGTCAGTCGAGCAGGCCGGCCTCGCGGCAGGCGTCCTGGTGCGCGGCGTCGCAGATCTCCTCGATGGTCCAGTAGCCGTCGGCGACGACCGTCTCCGCGATGTTGTCTCTGGTCAGCACGGTGGGCGCGATGATGGTCGCCGGGACGTCCCGGGCGGTGGCGTTGTCCACCGTGCCGGTGGCGGTGGTGATCTCCTCGCCGCGGGCCAGCGCGACCGCGAACTCGGCGGCGGCCTGGGCCTCCGGGCGGATCGCCTTGTAGATGGTCATGGTCTGCTCGCCGCTGAGGATCCGCTGGACGCCGGTGATCTCGGCGTCCTGGCCGGAGACCGGCGGCAGCGGGTCGGCGCCGGCGGCCTTCAGGGCGGCGATCACGCCGCCGGCCATGCCGTCGTTGGCGGCGTAGACGCCCACCACGTTCTCCACGCCGGCGGCGGTGATGGCGCCGGCGGCCGAGGTCTGGGCCTGGTCCGGGCTCCAGTCCGGCACGTCGTACTCGGCCGCCACCTGCACGTTGCCGTCCAGCGCCTCGTGCATGCCCTGCTTGAACTGACCGGCGTTGGGGTCGGTGGGCGAGCCGTTGATGAGGATGGTCTGGCCGTCCATCGGGTCGCCGTTGGCCCGCATCGCCTCCAGCAGCGCCTCGCCCTGGAGGCGGCCGATGGCGACGTTGTCGAAGGAGACGTAGGCGTCGATCGGCCCCTCGGCCAGCCGGTCGTAGGCGACGACCGGGACGCCCTGCTGCTCCGCCTTGTTCACCGACGACTCGATGGCCTTGTAGTCGACGGCGTCCAGGATGAGCACGTCCACGCCGTCGGTGAGCATCGAGTCGACCTGCTGCTGCTGCTTGGCCGGGTCCTGGCTGGCGTTTGCGTAGAGGACCTCGCAGTCGGCGCAGAGTTCGGCCACCGCCTCCTCGATGTAGGGGCGGTCGAACTTCTCGTAGCGCGCGGTCTTGGATTCCGGCAGCAGCAGGCCGATCCTGATTCCGTCGGATGCTCCCGACGCGTTAGAAGAATCGTTTCCTCCATCGCCGTTCCCCGCCTGTTCGGCGGTTCCACAGGCGGCGAGGCCGGTGGTGAGCGAGAGCGCGGCCGCGGCCAGCGCGAAACGACGCGTGCGAGTCTTCAACTCAGAAACCTCCCTGACATGGCCGCTTCATCGCGGCGAGGCTGCACGCAGTCAACCTCGCCGCGATGGGGGCGTCAAGAAGTCGAATCCAGCTATCCGAAAATCCGTCCCTCTTGTTATCCAGTCGAAGACTTCAGCCGACTATCCGGCTACGCGGCGTTCACACAGTGGACGGCAGAACGCCCAACATGCCGTCAGAACGGGCGAACAACTGCGAGTCGCTCATCTCGGTCATCACCAGCGCCAGCGCCCCGAGCACCCCGGCGCGCCGGCCGAGCTCGCCGGGCACCACGCTGAGCTGCCGGGCGGCGCTCGGGATCGCGTACCGGGAGACGGACTCGCGCACCGGCGCCAGCAGCAGTTCGCCGGCCTCGGCCAGCTCCCCGCCGATCACCACCCGGCGCGGGTTGAGCAGGTTGCACAGGTGGGCGACGCCCATGCCGATGTGCCGGCCGGCGTCCTGCAGCACCCGCCGGCAGCCCGGGTCGCCCTCCCTGGCGAGCGCCACCATCGAGGCCAGGGTGAGGTCGGTGCCGTGGCTCTCGCTCAGCAGGCCGAGCAGCGCCCGGGAGTTGGTGTAGGTCTCCAGGCAGCCGCGGTTGCCGCAGCGGCAGACCGGACCGGACTCGTCCAGGGTGATGTGGCCGATCTCGCCGGCCGTGCCGCCCGGCCCCCGGTACAGCCGGCCGCCGATCATCAGTCCGGCGCCGACGCCGCTGGCCACCTTGATGTAGGCCATGTCGGCGAACCCCCGGCCGGCGCCCCAGACCAGCTCGCCGAGGGCGCCGAGGTTGGCGTCGTTGTCCACGTGCACCGCCAGCCCCAGCCGCTCGGCCAGCTCCGCCTGCGGCCGCACCCCGGTCCACCCCGGCAGGATCGCGGTGGAGCCCAGCTCCCCGGTGTCGGCGTCGATCGGGCCGGGCAGGCCGAGCCCCACCCCGATCACCCGCTCGGGCTCCACCCCGGCCCGCTCCAGCAGCCGGAAGACCAGCTTCTCGGCCGACTCCAACCCGACCACGGCGGAGGCGTCCACGTCGATCGGCGCCGCCTCCTCGGCCAGCACCTCGTGGGAGAGCGCCCCCACGGCCACCCTCAGGTGCGCGTGGCCGAAATCCACCCCCACCACCACGCCCGCGCTGTTGCTCAGCGACACGCTGCGCGCCCGGCGCCCCCCGGCCGAGGTGGGGCGCACCACCACCGCCCCCGAGGCCTCCAGCTCGCGGACGATGTTGGACACCGTGGCGGCGGACAGCCCGGTGGTCCTCGCGATCTGTGCCTGCGTGGGCGAACCCGCCTGGTACACGGCGCGCAGCACCCGCTCGACATTGGCGCGGTGCAGCGACGACTGGGAGCCCGGAGTCTCCACGGACATGCCTTCACAACCTCTCGTATGCGGCGAGGCCGGAATCCGTCCCGAGACACTCAGGCGGGTACGTGCGCCACGGTGCGGACTCCCGCGCGGGCGAAACCGCTCGGCGGTTCGCTCGCCTACAACTTATGAACACCAAGCTCACCTGTGGTTGAGGAGCGGCGTCAAGAGCCTGAACCATCGGTGAATCGTCGATTTCGCCGGCGCGCCCCCGGCCGCCGGCCCGGTGGCGCGGATCCGGGCGGGGGGAGCGGCCCGGGAGGGGCGCGGGGGCCCTAGAGCCTGGGCCGCCAGCGCACGCCGTTGAGGGCGTCCTCCACCAGCTGGACCTGGCGGGTCAGCGAGACCAGCCGGGCGCCCTCGTGCTCGTAGACGCGCATCAGCTCCTCCACGGTCTGCGGAGGCACGCGCTCGGCCAGCTCCATCCGGGCGGTGGAGTAGCCGCGGCGGGCGGCCTGCACGGCGGACTCGACGTGCTGGCGGGCCATCCGGGCCAGCAGCACGGGGTGGCGGCGCAGCGTGGTGTGCCGGCGGTACTCCGGCGGGCACAGGTCGAACAGCCAGTTCACCGCGGTGCGCTCCCAGTCGGGGGCGCCGGGCGGCCGCACCTGGCGCGGCCAGCCGGGCGGTGTCACCCGCGCCGCATAGTCGTTCATGCGTTCGATTATGTGTGCCGAGCGCCCCCCGCGCACTGTTGATCATGACCGGCACACCCCCGCTGACCTGCGACTACGACGAGCCGGGGAGCGCTGAGGGGGCGTCACCCCGGCTGGCCCGGGCGGCCGTTCCGCCGCGGGGTGGAACTCGGACGGGGCGGCCCCGCGTCCTCCCCCGCAACGCCGGCCAACCGGTGATCAATACCACTTCCCGACGGAACGGAAACCAGATGAGACGCCCCCTGCGCATCGCCACCGCCGCCCTCGCCGTGGTCGCCACCCTCGCGGTGACCGGAGCCAGCCGCGGTGCCGGATGCAGCTTCGGCGGCGGCAGCGGCTCCTCCTCCGGCGCCGCCGACCACGGCGACGCCGGAGGAGGCAGCGGCGGCGGTTCCCAGCGCCACGACGATGACGACGTCGACGTGGACGTCCCCGGCGACGTCACCGGCGACGACCCCGCCGAGGGCTCCGGTGGCGACGCGGGCGGCGACTCCTTCCTCGCCGAGGACGCCTACGACGAGGTGACCATCACCGAGTGCGAGGCGGACAACTTCGACGGCCGGCTGACCGCCGTGGTGGACGTCGAGAACACCGACCCGCTCCCCTACGCCTACGAGCTCCAGGTCGCCTTCCTCACGGACGACGACGAGGAGGTCGCCCGGGGCACGCTGAACACCTCCCTGGACGGCCACGAGTCGGCCGAGGGCCTCGCGGTGGAGGGCGGCTCGGTGGACTCCGACGACGAGGTCTCCGTGATGGTCTGCGAGCTGGTCGGCGCCGAGAAGGAGTAGCCGGCGGGCGCCCGGCGGCGGACGGACGGGGCGGTGCCCCGGGAGCGGACTCCCGGGGCACCGCCCCGTTCACCGGCCGGCGGGCGCGGCCTCGCGCGCCGCGCCCGCCGGCCGCCGGCTCACTTGCGCAGCAGCGAGCGCAGCACGTACTGCATGATGCCGCCGTTGCGGTAGTAGTCCGCCTCGCCGGGGGTGTCGATGCGCACGGTGGCGTCGAACTCGACCTCGCCGGCCTTCACCTTCACCGTCCGCGGGATGCCGCCCTCGTTGAGCGCGGTGATCCCGGTGATCTCGAAGGTCTCCTCGCCGGTCAGACCGAGCGAGTCGGCGCTGGCCCCCTCCGGGAACTGCAGGGGCAGCACGCCCATGCCGATCAGGTTGGAGCGGTGGATGCGCTCGTAGGACTCGGCGATGACGGCCTTGACGCCGAGCAGCGCGGTGCCCTTGGCCGCCCAGTCGCGGGAGGAGCCGGAGCCGTACTCCTTGCCGGCCAGGACGACCAGCGGGATGCCGGCGGCCTGGTAGTTCTGCGAGGCGTCGTAGATGAAGGAGACCGGGCCGCCCTCCTGGGTGAAGTCGCGGGTGTAGCCGCCCTCGGTGCCCGGCGCGATCTGGTTGCGCAGCCGGATGTTGGCGAAGGTGCCGCGGATCATCACCTCGTGGTTGCCGCGGCGGGACCCGTAGGAGTTGAAGTCCCGGCGCTCCACGCCGTGCTCGGTGAGGTACTTGCCGGCCGGGGTGTCGGCCTTGATGGCACCGGCCGGGGAGATGTGGTCGGTGGTGACCGAGTCGCCCAGCTTGGCCAGGACGCGGGCGCCGGAGATGTCGGTGACCGGGTCCGGCTGCTCCTTCATGCCCTCGAAGTACGGGGGCTTGCGGACGTAGGTGGACTCCGGGTCCCACTCGAAGGTGTCGCCGGTGGGGATCGGCAGCGCCTGCCACTGGGCGTCGCCGGCGAAGACGTCGGCGTAGTCCTGGGCGAACATCTCCTGGCCGATGGCGGAGGCGACGACCTCCTCGACCTCCTGCTCGCTCGGCCAGATGTCCTTCAGGTACACCGGCTGGCCGTCGGAGCCCGTGCCGAGGGCGTCGGAGGTGATGTCGATGTCCATCGTGCCGGCCAGCGCGTAGGCGACGACCAGCGGCGGGGACGCCAGGTAGTTCATCTTGACGTCCGGGTTGATCCGGCCCTCGAAGTTGCGGTTGCCGGAGAGCACCGCGGTGACCGCCAGGTCGTTGTCGTTGACCGCCTTGGAGACCTCCTCCGGCAGCGGGCCGGAGTTGCCGATGCAGGTGGTGCAGCCGTAGCCGACGAGGTTGAAGCCGACCTTGTCCAGGTAGGGGGTCAGGCCCGCGCGGTCGTAGTAGTCCATGACGACCTTGGAGCCGGGGGCGAGCGTGGTCTTCACCCAGGGCTTGCGGGTCAGGCCCTTCTCCACCGCCTTCTTGGCCAGCAGCGCCGCGCCGACCATGACGTACGGGTTGGAGGTGTTGGTGCAGGAGGTGATCGCGGCGACGGTGACGGCGCCGTGGTCGATGTAGTACTCGCTCCCGTCGGGGGCGGTCACCTTGGTGGGCTTGCTCGGCCGGCCGGAGACCTTGGTGGCGGTGCCGACGACCTCGTGCAGCGGGTGCTCGCCGTCGACCACGGAGACCGGGTCGGACGCCGGGAACGTTTCTGCGACGCCCTCGTCCACCGAGGTGATGCCGTCCTCGGCGTCGTGGTCGGCGGAGACGTAGGTGAGCACGTCACGGCGGAAGGCGGCCTGGGCCTCGGCCAGCACGATGCGGTCCTGCGGGCGCTTGGGGCCGGCGATGGACGGCACGACGGTGGACAGGTCCAGCTCGACGTACTCGGAGAACTCCGGCTCGACCGACGGGTCGTGCCACAGGCCCTGCTCCTTGGCGTACGCCTCGACCAGCGCGAGCTGCTGGGCCGGACGGCCGGTGAGCCGGAGGTAGTTGATCGTTTCGGCGTCGATCGGGAAGATCGCGGCGGTGGAGCCGAACTCGGGGCTCATGTTGCCGATGGTGGCGCGGTTGGCCAGCGGGACGGCGGAGACGCCCTCGCCGTAGAACTCCACGAACTTGCCCACCACGCCGTGCTTGCGCAGGCGCTCGGTGATGGTGAGCACCAGGTCGGTGGCGGTGGTGCCGGCCGGCAGCTCGCCGGTCAGCTTGAAGCCGACCACCCGCGGGATCAGCATGGAGACCGGCTGGCCGAGCATGGCGGCCTCGGCCTCGATGCCGCCGACGCCCCAGCCCAGCACGCCCAGGCCGTTGACCATGGTGGTGTGCGAGTCGGTACCCACCAGGGTGTCCGGGTAGGCCTGGCCGCCGCGCACCATGACGGTGCGGGCCAGGTGCTCGATGTTCACCTGGTGCACGATGCCGGTGCCCGGCGGGACGACCTTGAACTCGTCGAACGCGGTCTGCCCCCAGCGCAGGAACTGGTAGCGCTCGCGGTTGCGGCCGTACTCCAGCTCCACGTTGCGCGCGAAGGCGTCCGGGGCGCCGAAGACGTCGGCGATGACGGAGTGGTCGATGACCAGCTCGGCCGGGGCCAGCGGGTTGATCCGGGCCGGGTCGCCACCGAGCTCCCGGACGGCCTCGCGCATGGTGGCGAGGTCCACCACGCAGGGCACGCCGGTGAAGTCCTGCATGATCACCCGGGCCGGGGTGAACTGGATCTCCTGGCTCGGCTCGGCCTTCGGGTCCCAGGCGCCGAGCGCCCGGATGTGGTCGGCGGTGATGTTGGCGCCGTCCTCGGTGCGGAGCAGGTTCTCCAGCAGGATCTTCAGGCTGTACGGCAGCCGGGCCGAGCCTTCGACGGCGTCGAGCTTGAAGATCTCGTACGACTCGTCGCCCACGTGCAGCGTGCTGCGGGCGTTGAAGCTGTTCGCGGACACGGCAGTCCCCTTCGTCACATAAGCGCGTACCGACACGATCCTGCCGACTCGACGGGACGGCCACCAGCTGAGGTGTTGCTAAGTTAGGCGACCCTTACCTAAACTTGCGCCGGCTGTCGCGCCGCATATCTCGATGTCGAGATAACACCATAGTCCATGCCCCTCGTGGTATGCGACCGGCGTGCCATGCCGTCAGGCATCCGGCCCATCCGGGCGCGGCGGGCGGGACACCCGGCGCTCCCGGACGGCGCGGACCGACCGGCCGCCGCAGGACGGAGTGAGGATGACCGACCGACTCGATCCGCTGCCCGACGACTGGCGGCGCGCCCTGGCGATCGTCGCCCACCCCGACGACCTGGAGTACGGCGCCGCCGCGGCCGTCGCCACCTGGACCGACGCCGGCCGCGAGGTCGCCTACCTGCTGGTCACGCGGGGCGAGGCGGGCATCGACACGCTGCCCCCGGCCGAGGCCGGCCCGCTGCGCGAGCAGGAGCAGCGGGCCGGCGCCGCCGTGGTCGGGGTGTCCGTGGTGGAGTTCCTGGACCACCGGGACGGGGTCGTCGAGTACGGCCCCGCGTTGCGCCGGGACCTCGCGGCGGCGATCCGCCGGCACCGGCCCGAGCTGGTCGTGACGATCAACCACCACGAGACCTGGGGCCCCGGCGTGTGGAACACCCCGGACCACCGGGCGGTGGGGCTGGCCGCGCTGGACGCCGCCGCCGACGCCGGCAACCGGTGGATCTTCCCCGAACTGCTCCGGGCGGGCCTGGAACCGTGGGACGGGGTGCGCTGGGTGGCGGTCGCCGCCTCGCCCCGACCGACCCACGCGGTGGACGTGACCGGCGGCCTCGAGCGCGCGACCCGCTCGCTGCTGGCGCACCGCACGTACATCGAGGCGCTGACCACCGAGGCTCCCGAGGACTACTGCCGCGCCGTCGTGGAGCAGGGGACGGCCATGGCGGCGCCGCTGTTCGGCGGCCGGCCGGCGGTCGCCTTCGAGCTCTTCGGCCGCTGAGCGGCGGGGCGGACCCGGACGGCACGGGCCCGGCGGCGGGAGGGGAGAACCCCCTTCCCGCCGCCGGGCCCGTCCCACCCGTACGCGCGCCGGCCCGGCGCGGCCGGCTCAGCGCACCGGCACGTCCGCCCCGGCCGGGGCCGCGGAGCCCGCCGCGGCGGCGCGGCCCACGTGGCTGCGGCCGCGGCCGTAGAGGTAGTACACGGCCAGCCCGAGGACGAACCACACCGCGAAGGCGATCCAGGTGAAGACCTGGAGGTTCAGCATCAGGTAGACGCAGGCCAGCACCGAGACGATCGGCAGCACCGGTACCAGCGGCGTGCGGAAGCCGCGCGGCAGGTCGGGCCTGGTGCGGCGGAGCACCAGGACGCCGCCGGAGACGACCGCGAACGCGAACAGGGTGCCGATGTTGACCATCTCGGCCAGCCGGTCGAACGGCACGAAGGCGGTTATCACGGCCAGCACGACGCCGAGCACCACGATGGAGCCGTAGGGGGTGCCGTACTTGGGGTGGACCTTGGAGAAGACCGGCGGCAGCAGGCCGTCCCGGCTCATGGCGAAGAACACCCGGGTCTGGCTGCGGAAGCAGATCATCGCCACGGCGATGATGCCGAGGACGGCCGCCAGGGAGATCACGCCGGCGAAGAAGGGCGCGCCGACGGAACGGAAGGCGTCGGCGAGCGGGGCGGACTCGGACAGCTCGGTGTAGTGCTGCATGCCGGTGACCACCAGGGCCACCGCGGAGTACAGCACGGTCACCACGGCGAGCGAGCCGATGATGCCGACGGGCAGGTCCCGCTGCGGGTTCCTGGTCTCCTCGGCCGAGGTGGCGACCATGTCGAAGCCGATGTAGGCGAAGAAGACCAGCGACGCGGCGGTGAGGACGCCGGCGACGCCGAAGGACGTCGGGGCGATGCCGAAGATCGTCTCCAGCAGCGAGGCGTGCACCCCGGAGGAGCCCTCGGTGGACTCGGCCGGCGGCACGAACGGGCGGTAGTTCTCCGCGCGGACGAAGAACAGGCCGGCGACGATCACCAGCAGCGTGGCGCCCACCTTGATCACGACCAGGGCGTTGGTGAGCGCCTTGGACAGGGTGCCGCCCACCACCAGCACGCCGGTCAGCGCCACGATCAGCAGCGCTGCCGGGAGGTTCATGAAGGAGCCGTCCTCGCCGGTCAGGGCGTGCGGCAGGTTGATGCCGGCGCTGTCCAGCATCGACTGCAGATAGCCGGACCAGCCGACGCTGACCGCGGCGGCGGCGAGCGTCAGCTCCAGCACCAGCCCCCAGCCGATGATCCAGGCGGGGAGTTCCCCGAAGGTGACGTAGGAGAAGGTGTACGCGGAGCCGGCCACCGGAACGGTGGAGGCGAACTCCGCGTAGCACAGCGCGGCGCAGGCGCAGACGGCCGCCGCGATCACGAAGGAGATGGCGGCCGCCGGTCCGGCGGTGTTCTTCGCCACCGTGCCGGTGAGCACGAAGATGCCCGTGCCGAGGATGACGCCCACGCCCAGCACGGCGAGGTCGAAGCCCCCGAGGTCGCGGCGGAGCTTGCGTTCGCCGCCGGCCGCCTCGCGCAGGGCCTGCTCCACGGATTTCGTCCGTGCCATCGGCCGCTCCCATCACTTCAAGTAGCTCGGGTCCGTGGCCGACCGCCGGCCCCGGGCCGGGGCCGGGAGGCAGACCACATCGTCATTTCATCTCCCCGAAACCTGGGGACCCGGGAACGTTACAGAACGGGCCCAGCCTGCGAACAGTACCGTCCGAATATCGGACATGTCAGATCAGCGGGGGCTCCACGCGGCCGATCGGACCACAGCGGGCCCGGCAGCCCGGAGCAGATGAAGAATGCACGATCGGCAACTTTGCAGGTGATGCAATAATCGTATCCATGACTCCATCCGACGCCCACCCCGAGGGCCTGCGCGCCCGCAAGCGGCGGGCCACCCGCGTGGCCCTCCACCGCGCGGCACTGGAGCTGGCCGACGAGCACGGCTACGAGTCGGTCACCATCGAGCGGATCTGCGAGCGGGCCGGCTTCTCCACGCGCACCTTCTTCAACTACTTCCGGTGCAAGGAGGAGGCCTTCGTCCTCCCGCCCACCCCGGACGACCACGCCGAGACGCTGCGCCCGGTCGCCGAGGGCGAGGGCGTGGCCAACCTGCTGGCCGACGTCTACCGGGCCTTCACCGCCGACATCGCGCGGCACGCGCCCCAGCTGGCCGAGGCCCGGCGGTACTACCGGGTCCTGGAGGAGAACCCGACGCTCAAGCTCCGCCAGCTCAGCGTGATGGCCGAGTCGGAGCAGGAACTCGTCCGGGCGGTGGCACGGCGCACCGGCACCGACCCGGAACGCGACCTGCTCCCCCGGGTGATCGCCGCCACGGTCTTCGGCGCCCTGCGGGCCGCCTTCGAGAAGTGGGTGGCCGACCAGGAGGAACGCTCGATCGAGCTGTGGCTGAGGGAGGCGCTCGCCGCCCTCGCCTCCGGCCTGGGCGGCGTGATCCCGGTCGTGCCGCCGCCGCACGGCGACGGCACCCCACCGCACACCACCACCACCACCGACACCGACACCGCCTCACAGGAGCACACGTGAGTACCAGCCCGTCCGCCCCAGACGGCTCCATAGCGGGCCCCGCCGGGGACGGTCCCGGCCGACGGCAGATCACCATGGTCTTCTCGGGCCTGCTGCTGACCATGCTGATGGCCTCGCTGGACCAGACGATCCTGGGCACCGCCCTGCCGACCATCGTCGGCGAGCTGGAGGGGGTGAACCACATGTCGTGGGTCATCACCTCGTACCTGCTGGCCACCACCATCTGCATGCCGATCTTCGGCAAGCTCGGCGACCTCTACGGCCGCAAGAACCTCTTCCTGATCTCCATCGCCATCTTCGTCATCGCCTCGGCGCTGTGCGGCTTCTCGCAGAGCATGATGCAGCTGATCGTCTTCCGCGGCATCCAGGGCATCGGCGGCGCGGGCCTGATGATCTGCGCGCAGGCGATCGTCGCCGACGTGGTCCCCGCCCGGGACCGCGGCCGGTACATGGGCGTCATGGGCGGCGTCTTCGCGCTCTCCTCGGTGGCCGGCCCGCTGATCGGCGGGTTCTTCACCGACCAGGCCGACTGGCGCTGGTGCTTCTGGATCAACCTGCCGGTGGGCGTCTTCGCCTTCGTCAGCGCCGCCGTACTGCTGAAGCTCCCCAAGCACGAGCACGCCCAGCGTCCGCCCTTCGACTACCTGGGCACCGCGCTGATGGCCGGCGCGGTCACCTGCCTGATCCTGTTCACCAGCTGGGGCGGGGTGGAGTACGACTGGGGCTCGGGCACCATCCTCGGCCTGATCGCGGCCACCGTGGTGCTCTCCGTGGCCTTCGTGCTGGTCGAGCTGCGCGCGGCCGTGCCGATCATCCCGCTGCGGCTGTTCCGGGACTCGATCTTCACCGTCTCCACCGTGATCGGCATGATCGTGGGCCTGGGGATGTTCGGCGCCGCGGCCTACCTGCCCACCTTCCTGCAGATGGTCACCGGCGAGACGGCCACCAACTCCGGTCTGCTGACCCTGCCGATGATGGCCGGCGTACTGATCACCTCCATCCTGTCCGGACGGTGGATCAGCGTGAACGGCCGGTACAAGATCTACCCGATCGTCGGCACCGCGGTCTCCGGCCTCGGCATGGTGCTGCTGTCCCTGATGGACGCCGAGACCTCCCGGGTGGTCGCCGGCCTCTACATGGCGGTGCTCGGCGCAGGCCTCGGCCTGGTCATGCAGGTGCTGGTGCTCGCGGTGCAGAACGCGGTGCCCCCGCAGGAGGTGGGCACGGCCACCTCGGCGAACAACTTCTTCCGGGAGATCGGCGCCTCGCTGGGCACCGCCCTGTTCGGCGCCATCTTCGTCTCCCGCCTCGGCGCCGAGCTGGAGCGGATCCCCGGCGAGATCGCCCAGGTCGTCCCGGAGCCGAACGCGCTGACGCCCGCGCTGGTCCAGGCGCTGCCCGTGGAGATGCAGCACTTCTTCGTGACGGCCTACGCCGACGCGCTGACCCCCGTCTTCCTCTACCTGTCCCCGGCCTTCGTGGCGGCCTTCGTGCTCTCCCTGATGCTGCGGGAGAAGCCGCTGGCCACCGAGGTGATGGCGCAGATGGGCGCCCCCGGCCAGGCCGAGGGCACCGGCGCGGCCGGCGCGGACCGGCCCGCCGCCGCGTCCCCCGACGAGGACGGCACCGGCGAGAAGGCGGTCCCCGCCGGCCGGAGCTGAACCGGCGCGGGGTGACCGCGGTGCCGGCCGGGGCCGGCCGGCACCGCGGCGCACCTCGGCGGGCGGCGCCGCGGCGGGCGGCTGGCTGGTTCGTGCCATGACCGGTATTCGCCAGCGGTGGCCCTCGTCAGCGAATTCGTAGGACAGACATACTGACGGGTCATCCGACAACGCCTCCTGACAAGGATGCCGATGACCCACGATTCGCGGGCGCGAGCGCGCCTGAGGAGAGCCGTGGTGGCGGCCGGGCTGATCACAGGCCTGGCCGCCACGTCCGTACCCGGGACCGCGTACGCCACCACGCCCCTGGTCACCACCGCCGACCAGACCCCGGGGGCGGCCGACGACAAACTCGGCGGCCACGACGCCGACCTGCTCGCCACCGCGAAGGCGGAGGGGCACGACGCCGTCACCCTCCTGCTCGCCACCGCCCCCGGCCGCGCCGACGCCGTCGCCGACCGGCTCGACGCGACCGGAGCGTCCACCGGGCGCCTGGAGGACGAGCTCGGCTACCTCCGCGTCACCGTTCCCACCGAGCGGGCCGACGCCGCCATCGCCGAGGCGCAGGAGTCCCGCGACGTCGTCGCCATCGACCTCAACGAGTCGATACCGCTGCCCGACCCCTCCCCCGTCGAGGGCGAGCCCGCCTCCGGCGCCCCGAGCGGGCAGGGCGACGGGGCCGGCGGCGCCGACGCCGGCGACCTCCCCACCCCCGGCACCCCCCACCTGGTCCCGGACACCACCCCGCCCGGCGACGCGGCGGCGGACGGCGCGGCGGAGCGGCCCGGGCGCCGGCCCGCCGAGCGGGGCACCGCGGAGCGGACCTACCCCGGGCCCGACGCCCGGACCGGCCCCGCCAACCCCTACATGCCGATCCAGGACACCGGCGCCGCCCAGTTCGTCCGGGACAACCCCCGCTGGGACGGACGCGGCGTCACCATCGGCATCCTCGACTCCGGTGTGGACCTCGCCCACCCCGCCCTCCAGGAGACCACCACCGGCGAGCGCAAGATCGTCGACTGGGTCACCGCCACCGACCCGCTCACCGACGGCGACGGCACCTGGCTGCCGATGCTCGACGAGGTCCGGGGACCGGCGTTCGAGTACGCCGGCCGCGCCTTCCGGGCCCCCGCCGGCGCCTACCGGATCCACACCTTCGCCGAGGCGGAGACCACCGGCGGCGACATGTACGGCGACCTCAACCGGGACGGCGACTCCATCGACTCCTGGGCCGTGCTGTACGACCCGGCGACCGGCGAGGTCCGCGTCGACCTCGACGACGACGCCGACTTCACCGACGAGGAGGCCATGCTGCCCTACGCGGAGCGGCAGCAGGTCGGCTACTTCGGCACCGACGACCCGACCACCGACATCGCCGAGGCCGTCTCCTTCGTCGTGGAGCACCGCACCGACGTCGACCTCTCCCCGGTCGGCGAGGAGTGGGCCGGACGCACCGCCGACTTCGTCAACATCGGCGTGGTGGAGTCCGCCCACGGCACCCACGTCGCCGGCATCACCGCCGCCAACGGCATGTTCGGCGGCGCGATGACCGGCGCCGCCCCCGGCGCGCGGATCGTCTCCTCCCGGGCGTGCTCCTGGAGCGGCGGGTGCACCGCCGTGGCGCTCAGCGAGGGCATGATCGACCTGGTGGCGAACCGCGGCGTGGACGTGGTCAACATGTCCATCGGCTCGCTGCCCGCCCTGAACGACGCCAACAGCACCCGCGCCCGGCTCTACGACCGGCTGATCGACGAGTACGGCGTGCAGATGTTCCTCTCGGCCGGCAACAGCGGCCCCGGGCTGAACACCGTCGGCGCCCCCTCGGTGGCCAGCCGGGTGGTCAGCGTCGGAGCCTCCGTCAGCCGGGAGACCTGGGCCGCCAACTACGGCGCGGCGGTCAGCGCGCGCCAGGGCATGTTCCCCTTCTCCTCCACCGGCCCCCGGGAGGACGGCGGCGACAAGCCGACGCTCGCCGCGCCCGGTGCCGCGATCAGCCCGGTGCCGGTGTGGCAGCCCGGACAGCCGATCGCCGAGGCCGGCTACGCGCTCCCCCCTGGCTACGGCATGTTCAACGGCACCTCGATGGCCGCCCCGCAGGCCACCGGCGGCGCCGCGCTGCTGCTCTCGGCCGCCCGGGCGCGCGGCGTGGACGTCACCCCGGCCACCCTGCGCACCGCGCTCACCAGCAGCGCCCGGCTGATCGACGGATACCAGGTCTACCAGCAGGGCGCCGGCCTGATGAACGTCCCCGCGGCCTGGAAGGTGCTCCGGGACGGCCGCGTCGCCTCCGGCGGCTACACCGTCTCCGCCCCGGTCACCACCGCCCTGGCCGACCAGCTGCTCACCCCGGGCCTCGGCGCCGGAATCTACGACCGCGGCACCCCCGCCGAGGGCGGGCCGGTCGCCGGCCGGGCCAAGACGTACCAGGTCACCATCACCCGCACCGGCGGGGCCGCCGGCGCGGTGCGCCACGAGCTGAGCTGGGCCGGCAACGACGGCACCTTCTCCACCGTGCGCTCCCTGCGGCTGCCGCTCGGCGAACCGGTCACGTTCACCGTCACCGCCCGCGGCGGCGTCGGCGCGCACAGCGCCCTGCTGCGCGTCGACGACCCGGCGACCCGCGGCTACGACCACCAGATGATGGCGACCGTGCTGGTCTCCACCCCGCTGGCCACCGAGACCGGCTACCGGAGCACCGGGACCGGCCGGGTGGACCGCGGGCAGGTCGACTCCTACTTCGTCAGCGTGCCCGAGGGCGCCACCGCGCTCCAGGTGAACCTGTCGGGCCTCGGCGAGGGCAGCCAGACCCGCTTCACCCTGGTCAACCCCTACGGCCTGCCGGCCGACACGGTGGAGCTGGCGTACTGCTACACCAACCACTACAACGCCCCGGAGCTCTGCGACGCGGACAGCCGGGCGATCCCCGACCCGATGCCGGGCGTGTGGGAGGTGACCGTGGACGCGCGGCGCACCTCGCCGCTGCTGTCCAACCCGTACACCGTCACCACCAGCGTCTTCGGCGCGGAGTTCGAGCCCGCCGTGCGGACGATCCCCTCCCCCGCCGTCGGCGAGCCCACCGCCGTGGAGTGGAACGTGCACAACCGCTTCGCCGGCCTGACCGGCTCCCTGCGGGGCGGCGACCTCGGCTCCTCGGCGCAGGCACGGCCGACCATCGCCACCGGCGAGTCGGTCACCACCGAGGTCACCGTGCCCGAGGGCGCCTCCAGCGCCGCCTTCACCATCGGCGGGGCCGCCGACCCGCAGGCCGACCTGGACCTGTACGTCTACCTGGACGGCGGCCTGATCGGCTCCTCCGCCGACGGCGACTCCGAGGAGTCGGTGAGCATCCCGTACCCGCCCGCCGGCCGGTACACGGTGGTGGTGCAGGGCTACAGCGTCCCCGCCGGCAGCACCGCCTACGACTACCTGGACGTCTACCACTCCCCGCTGCTCGGCGGGGTGACGGTGGACGGCGGCGAGGTCCGGCTGGACAGCGGCGCCACCAGCCCGGTGACCGCCCAGGTCACCGTGGCCGGCCCGGCGCCGGCCGACCGGACCTTCTTCGGCGAGGTGGACCTGGTCGAGGCGAGCGGCTCGGTGGTCGGCACGGCCCGCGTGGAGATCACCGGCGCGACCGGCTGACCCTCCGCCCGGCCCCGAACACGCCGGCGCCCCGGCGGGAGAGCCCTCCCGCCGGGGCGCCGGCGTCCGTCTGCCCGGGGTCAGCCGCCCTGGCGCTCCAGCCAGCCGGCCTGCGCCTCCTCCAGCGCGGCCGCCATCTGGTCCAGGAACTCCTGGGCCGAGACGTCACCGAGCAGCACGGACTGGAACACCGGCTCCATGTCCGTCTTGGTGATCGCGTTGAACTCCGGCAGGTAGTACGGGAGCTGGACGATGTTGGTCGCCGGGTCGTTCATCGCCTCCAGCGCGCTCGCCAGCGTCGCGTTCTCCGCCACCCACGGCTCCTCGCCCACCGAGGTGTTGGCCGGGATCTGGCCCACGTTCTGCGACCAGTAGCTGTTCATCGCCTTGGAGGCGACGAACTCGACGAACTTCCAGGCCTCCTCCTTGTGCTCGCTGGTGCGGAACACGCCCAGGCCGTCCACCGGGTTGGAGGTGATGTTGTGGTTCCCCTCGTCGGAGACCGGCAGCGGGATGCCGGTCACCTTGTCCGGGCCGAGGGTGTTCATGTGGTCCTGGTACGAGCCCAGGTTGTGGTGCATGATCCCGATCGAACCGCCGTCGAACTGGGCGACCATCTTGGTGTAGTCGTTGTTCAGGTCGGCCGAGGGCGTCGCGGTCTGGTAGAGGTCGACGATCCGCTCCAGCGCGGCGACGTTCTCCGGGTCGTTGACCGTGGCCTGCCCGGACTCGTCGAAGACGGTCGGGATGCCGGACATCGAGTAGATCTCGTCCAGCACCTGCGGGATCGATCCGGCGCCGCCGCGAATGGTGAAGCCGTAACGGTTCTGCGAGGCGTCGGTCAGCTCCTCCACCGAGGTGAAGAAGTTGTCCCAGGTGTTCGGGGGCTCCAGCCCGGCCTCCTCGTACCAGTCGGTCCGGTACCAGAGGATGCCCATGTTGGCGGAGGTCGGTATCGAGTACAGCTGGTCGTCGTGGGCCGCGGCCCGGACGGACTCCACGAAGTTCGCGCCCAGCTCGTCCCTCAGCGGGCTCGCCTCGAACCGCTCGTCCAGCGGCTCCAGCGCCTCCTGGATGGCGAGGCCGGACAGGTAGGCGGTGGAGACGCCACCGACGTCCGGCAGCCCGCCCGCGGCCACCGCCGTGTCGTACTTCTGCTGCACCTGGGCGATGGGCACGCCCACGTAGTTCACCGTGATGCCCGGGTTCGCCTTCTCGAACTCGGCGATCATGTGCTCCCACAGCGGAGTGCGCCCGGGGCCGCCGTTGTTGTCCCAGAAGGTGATCTCCACCGTCCCGTCGGCGGAATCCGAACCGGAGCCGGAACCACACGCGGTGAGCAGGAGGGTGGAGGCCGCCAGGACGGCTGTCGCGGCGGTGAACCGGCGGACGGTCCGCCGCCCGGAACGGCTGGATGTCATGGACGTCGCCTTTCGCGTCGTGCAGTCATAGGAATCACCATCGACCGCGCGGGGCGGTCGTTCCCTCGCCCGGGCGATCCCCGGCGCGAATCCGAAATCACTTTCCCGAGGACCGGGAAAGCGCTTTCTCCGCTTGAGCCGAGACTGGCATTGCGGAGACAACCCGTCAATCCCCCGGAAACCGGGAAAATTTCCGGAAAACCATCATTTTCCAACGTGTTCCACCACGAAGGGTCCGAAAAGGCCGGCTCCGGGGTTTTCCTCCTCCGGGCCCTCACCGGAGGCGCCGGGCGCCGCCGCGAAGAGCGCCACGGCGGCGCCCACCCAGCGCCCCGGCACGGCGCCGAACGGCCCGCAGGCCACCCCCGCAGCACCCGCCGCACCGGTCGCGTCGGCCACGTCGGTGACCGGCCCGGTGCCGTCGGACACCCGGGCGTCGAGGTGGCAGACCGCGCCCGCGCGGGTGCGCAGCCGGAGCACCACCCGGGCGCCGTCCGGCACCCGGACCGGCTCGGCCGCGTCCCGTTCGGCGCTCGCCGAGGCGCCGGCCGCCGCGGCGCCCCCGACCGTCCCGGCCTCCCGATCGCCCGCCCCCGCCGGGTCGCCCGACGGGAAGGTGGTGCGGGCCACCAGCCAGCTGTGCCCGTCCCGCCGCTCCAGGCCGACCCACGCGTACTCCCGGCCCAGCACGGCGAGCCCGGCGCGCGCCCCGTCCGCCGTCGACTCCAGCCGCAGCGTGGTGCACGCGTCGAACTCCTCGGCCGGGAAGCGCTGCTCCAGCACGTTCGGCAGCGCGCGCAGGTCGGCCGCCAGCTCGTCCCGCCGGCAGCTGAGGGACAGGGGGTGGTCCCGGCCCCCCGCCCCGCCCGGCCCCATGGCGTACCAGCCCGCTCCGGTGGGCCCCGCGCCGTCCGGGTGGCCCGGGTCGCCCTGCCAGGACCACTGCGGCCCCGGGCCCGCGCCGGTGAAGTCGTCGCCGTCGGCGGGACGCGCCGGCGGCCCCGGCCTCGCGACCCGCGGCGCCGGCCACTCGGCCACCGGGCTGCCGAGGCCGCTCCCGTCGGCGTCGACGCCCATCACCGGCCAGCCGTCCGCCCGCCAGCCCATCGGCTGCAGGTGCACGACCCGGCCATAGGCGCCCCGGTCCTGGAAGTGCAGGAACCAGTCCTCGCCGGAGGGGGTGTCCACCCAGGCGCCCTGGTGCGGACCGTTGACCCCGGTGGCGCCCTGGGCCAGCACCACCCGGTGCTCGTAGGGCCCCTCGATCCGCCGGGAGCGGAAGGCGTACTGCCACCCGGTGGCCACCCCGCCGGCCGGGGCCAGGATCCAGTACCAGCCGTCCCGGCGGTACAGCTTGGGGCCCTCCAGGGTGCGGCAGCCGTCGATGGCGTCGCCGTCCACCACGGTGCGGCCCTCGTCCAGCAGCTCGCCGGCGTCGGGGCTCATCCGGTGCAGGGTCAGCCGGTTGCCGATGCCGCTGCGGCTGCGGGCCCAGCCGTGCACCAGCCAGGCGGTGCCGTCCTCCTCCCACAGCGGGCAGGGGTCGATCAGCCCCCGGCCGGCCCGCAGCAACCGCGGCTCGCTCCACGGCCCGGCCGGGTCCTTCGCCGTCACGGTGAACAGCCCGTGGTCCGGATCCGGGTAGACGATCACGAACCGCCCGTCGTGGTGCCGGATCGCCGGCGCCCACACGCCGGAGCCGTGCCGGGGCCGGGAGTACGCCCCGGCCTCGTGCAACCGGGGCAGCGCGTGCCCGACCAGCGTCCAGTGCACCAGGTCGCGGGAGTGCAGCAGCGGCAGCCCGGGGGTGCGGTGGAAGCTGGAGGCGGTCAGGTAGAAGTCCTCACCGACCCGCACCACGTCGGGGTCGGACCAGTCCGCCGGTAGGACCGGGTTGCGGTAGCGCGGTTCCATTCACGTCCTCCTGGAGCCGGTCGGGTGCGCCGCCGGAGTGGCCGCCGCCATCGCCACCGGGCGCCGGGTGGACTCCCGCAGCACCACCTCGGCGTCCACCCGGACCAGCCGGGGCGGGCCGGCGGACGCCTCCAGGGCGAGCGCGGCGGCCCGCTGCCCCATCGCGGTGAGCGGCAGCCGCACGGTGGTCAGGGCCGGGGCGACGTCGCGCAGCGTCGGGATGTCGTCGAAACCGGCCAGCGCGACGTCGTCCGGCACGGCTATCCCCTGCTCGCGGAAGGCGGCCAGGGCGCCGAGCGCCATCACGTCGTTGACCGCGAACACGCAGTCCGGCAGCGGACCCGCCTCCAGCAGGGCGAGCGCCGCCGCGTGGCCGCCCTCCCGGGTGAAGGGCCCCGGGATCACCGCGGCGTCCGGCACGGAGAGCCCGCGCGCGGCCAGGCCCTCGCAGAACCCGGCCAGCCGCTCGGTGGCGGTCAGCAGGGCGTCCGGCCCGCGCAGCACGGCGAAGTCCCGGTACCCCCGGTCGGCCAGCGCGTGCGCCAGCGCCCGGGCCCCCGCACGGTTGGCCGGCTGCACGGTGTGCGCGCCGAGCCCGGGCTGGCCGACCGCGCAGACCTGGCCGCCCTCGGCCAGGAAGGCGGCCACCTCCGCGCGCAGCGCCCGGGTGCGCCCGGCGTCCCGGACCCGGCTGCCCACCAGGACCAGCGCCCGGGTGCGCTGGGCCCGCATGGTGGCGACGAACTCCGGCTCGTACTCCGGGCGGCGCAGGCTGTTGCCGAGCACCACCATGCCGTGCGGCTCGGCCTCGCGCATGGCCCCGGCGGCGATGCTGGAGAAGTACGGGTCGGCGATGTCGTGCACCAGCACCCCGATCAGGCTGCTGCGACCCCGGGCCACGGCCTGGGCGTGCCGGTTGGGCAGGTAGCCGAGCTCGGAGGCGGCGCCGAGCACGCGTTCGCGGAACTCGGGGGTGACGCTGCGGGTGCTGCCGTTGATGACCCGGGAGGCCGTGGAGAGGGAGACGCCGGCCCGGCGGGCGACGTCCTCCAGCGTCACGGCCACCCGGCGGGTCACCGTTCCTCCCGTCCGGAACTGCGGGCCTCGCGCGCCGCGGCGTCCGCGGCGGCGGCGACCAGGGCCGCCGCCGTCTCCGGGGCGCACCGGCCGTCGGCGACCACGACGGTGTGCCGGCGGCGCAGCGGATCGTCCGGGCCCACCTCGACCGGTTCCGCCCAGGCGAGCGAGGAGCCGACGCCGGGGTACTCCCGGGCCCGCACGAACCACGCGTCGGCCGCGGTGCGCGGGTCGGCGGCGGCGAAGGCCACCGTCCAGCCGGCCCCGGTGGCCGTGGTGCCGCACACCGCCACCCAGTCGGCGTGGCTGCCGTGCGCCGCCGCCTCGCCCTCGCCCCCGGGCACCCGCACGGCGATGTCCGTGGAAGTGCCGGGCAGCCGCCAGAAGAAGCCGCCGTAGCCGGCGCCGGGGCGGCCGTTGGTCGCCGGGCTGCCGATGCGCACCGGCCGCTCCCCGGCGACGGCCAGCTCCACCGCGAGGTCCAGGGCCCAGGCGGCGACGCCGTCGGCCTCCACGGGGCGGGCCCGCACCGTGCGCCGCTCGGTCAGCAGCACGGCGCCGTCCGCGCCGTGCCAGGCCAGCTCCTCGGTGAATCCGGCGTCGTCGAGCCGGGTGAAGGCGAGGTGGCGCTGGGTGCCGTGGTTGGCCAGCTCGGTGGGGCCGGCGCCCGCGACGAAGGTGCGTCCGCCCCAGAAGTTCTGGCCGGCGACGTCCGGGACGGCCAGCGAGGCCCCGAGGTGGTGCAGGTGGTCGACCGGCATGAACTCGGTGACGGCGGTGCCGGCCAGGGTGCGCACCGGGTGCCAGAAGGGACGCGGGGAGAGCCGGGCGGGCAGGTGCGCCGGCCAGGCGGTGACGTAGTCGGCGACCGGCCGCTCGCCGACCGTCAGGGTGACCACGCCGTCCCCCCGCCGGTCCGGGTCCGTGCCCTGGTCGCGGCGCGCCCAGGGCACGCCGAGTTCGGACAGCAGCGCCAGCCGGTCGGCGCCGCAGGCGGCCAGCTCCGCGGCGCCGTCGAGCTCTCGCCGTTCGGTGCCGTCCTCGGCGGGCACGGTGCGCACGTACCGCTGCGGGATGGGCAGCGGGTCGGGCGCGGTGCGCACCGCCTCCAGCACCCGGGTGAAGGCGCCGGTGCGGCGCGGCGGCACCAGCAGCTCCTCGCCGGCGCGGACGTGGCCGATCAGGTTCTCCAGCAGGTCGGTGCGGCCGCCGGAGTAGGTCGTGGAGCTGCCGTCGCCGAGGTCGAGGCGGACCTGGTCGAGCGTGTACCACAGGGTGATCCGGCCGCGTTCGCCGTGCACCAGCACGTACGGCTCGTGCCGGCGGTCGGCGCAGAGGGTGGCGGTGACGGTGAGGGTGGTGCCGCGCGCGGTGGTCAGCCGCAGCGCGGAGGTGTCGTCGCTCTCGATCGGGTTGGCGTGGAACAGCTCCAGCTCGATGTCGCGGACGTCGTCCTCGCCCTCGCTGCCGTCCACCGCCAGCGCGGTGGCGACGGCGTGCGCGAGCGGGTTGGTGAGCACCCCGTCGACCACGTCCACGCCGTCGATCCGGCGCCGTCCGGCCCACCGGGCGCGGCTGTAGTAGGCGGCGTCACGGCTCCAGGCGCCGGCGGCGCCGATGCCGGTGACCCGCCCCATCGCGCCCTCGGCGATCAGCCGGCGGGTCGTCTCCACGGCGGTGGAGCCCAGCGACTGGAAGCCGATCTGGCAGGCCAGGCCGGAGGCGTCCACGCCCTCCACCAGCCGCCGGTACTCGGCGAGGGTGGCCGCGGTGGGCTTCTCCAGCAGCACGTGGGACCCGGCGGCCAGCGCGGTCAGGGCCAGGTCGACGTGGGTGGGGATGGGCGTGGCGATGATGGTGATCTCGGGGCGGGTCTGCCGCAGCAGGGCGCCCAGGTCGGCGCCCTGCCGCGGCGGGGTGGGTCCGAGTCCGTCCAGGAGGTCGTCCTGGACGGGGACCAGGTCGCAGACGGCGACGAGGTCGGCCCGCCCGGCGGCGGCCGGCTCCCGCAGGTTGCGCAGGTGCCACCGCCCGTGGCCGTGGGCGCCCACCAGGGCGATGCGGGTTGCGTCCATGCCGGTGGCTCCTCGGGTCGAGAGGGCGGATGAGGGACGTGGTCGGGGGTGGGGGGTCGGCCGGGGTCAGATCCGGGTGGTGGTGAGGCGTTGGGGGTCGAAGGTGAGGCCGAGGCCGTGGTGGTGGCCGGGGTGGGCGGTGCCGGCTGTGATGTGGACGGGGGGTTCGCCGGTGAGGAGGCCGAGGGCGGTGAAGGAGGCGTCTTCGACGTCCTCGACCATGCAGGGCAGGGGGAGTGTGCAGGCGAGTTGGGCGGAGACGTCCGGGAGCAGGTGGGGGAAGGTGGGGATGTTCCAGGTGCGGGCGAGTTCGGCGATGCGGAGCAGGGGGGTGATGCCGCCGACGCGGGCGATGTTGGGTTGGACGATGTCGCAGGCGCCGGCGATCAGGAGGTCGCGGAAGCCGTAGCTGGTGTGGACGTTCTCGCCGAGGGCGATGGGCACGTCCACGGCCTGGCGGAGTGCGGTGTGGGCGGCGATGTCGTCGGCGGGGAGGGGTTCTTCGACCCAGTGCAGGTCGTAGCGGGCGAGGGCGGTGATGGCGCGGCGGGCGGTGGGCAGGTCCCAGCGTTGGTTGGCGTCGATCATCAGCCGGGTGCGTGGGCCGATGGCGGCGCGTACCGCGGCGATGCGTTCGACGTCCTCGTCCAGGTCCGGGCGGCCGACCTTGACCTTGATGGCGGGTAGGCCGCGGGCGGTCCAGCGTTCGGCCTGGGCGAGGAGTTCGTCGAGGGGGTAGTGGAGGTTGACGCCGCTGCCGTAGGCGGGGATGGTGTCGCGGCGGCGGCCGATCTCGTCGATCACGCCGTGGCCGGCGGCGCGGGCGCGCAGGTCCCACAGGGCGGTGTCGATGGCGGCCAGGGCGAGGGTGGTGACGCCGCCGGCGCCGGCCTCACGCAGGTGGCGCCACACCACGTCCCACACCGCACCCGGGTGGGCGGGCAGGCCGACGGCGGCGGGGGCGGCCTCGGTCAGGAGCATGGAGTGCACCGCTTCGGCGCCGATCTGCGGGGTCCAGGTGAAGCCGGTGCCGGTGCGGCCGTCCTCGTCGGTGACGGTGCACACGATCAGGTGGTTCGCCGGCACGTCCGGCCCCCACGGGCGCGGCAGCGGCACACGGTGCGCGGTGGCCTCGACCACCGCGATCGGGGCGATCGCCATCCTCAGACACCGCCCTCCACCCGAGCCTCGGCGCCGACCAGCGCCAAACCGGTGTCGATGATCCGCGCCAACTCCTTGAGGTCCTCGGCGCTCGGCTCCACCAGCGGCGCCCGCACCGGCCCCACCTCCAACCCCCGCAACCGCGCACCCGCCTTCACCAGCGAGACCGCATAACCAGGCACCCGGCTACGCAGTTCCACCAGGGGGCCGTAGAACTCGCTGAGCAGCCGACCGACCACGTCCTGGTCACCACCGGTCAGGGCACGGTGGAAGGCGGTGGCCACCTCGGGCGCGAAACAGAACGCCGCCGAGGAATACAGATCCACCCCGATCCCCCGATACGCCGGCACGGTCAACTCCGCGGTCGGCAGACCGTTGAAGAACGCGAAACCCTCACCGATCTCCCGCCGGATGGCGAGCACGACGCGGTGCATCCGGTCGATGTCACCGTTGCCGTCCTTCAACCCCACCACGCCCGGGATACGGGCCAGATCCACGGCGGTGGCCGGATCCAGGACCACACCGTCACGCTGGTAGAGCACCACCGGCAACCCCTGCTCCGCGACCGCACGCACATACGCCGCGAAACCCTCGGTGGGCGACTTGGCGACATACGGCGGCATCAGCAACAGACCATCCGCACCCGCTTCACGCGCGTTCGCGGCCTGCTCCAGGGCTGCGCCGAGTGGTCCGCCGGCGCCGGCGAGGACGGGGACCCGTCCGGCGGTGGTGGCCACGGCGGTGCGGACGGCGGCGGCGTGCTCGGCGGTGGACAGGGAGTGGAACTCGCCGGTGCCGCAGGCGACGAAGACGCCGCCGGGGCCGTGCTCCAGGCCGCCGGCGATGTGGGTGGCCAGGACGTCGGTCGCCACCTGGCCGTCGGGCGTGAACGGGGTGAGGGGGAAGAACAGGACGCCGTTGAGCTTCATGGTTTCCTTCTGGCGGTGCGAGTACGGGGGAGGGGGAGCGGTGGCCGCTGGGGACGGCTGACGGGATGTCGTTGTGGAGAGCTACCGGCTCGTCTCACTGCGGGAAGGAGATGGGGGAAGGTGAGCGGGAGACGCCGTCAGCCGGACGTCCTAGTCGAGGTGGTCGCGCCAGCTGTGTCGGGGGTGCCAGCCGAGGAGGCGTTGGGCCTTGGCGATGGAGAAGGCCGGGGTGGTGCCGGTGAGCGCCTTGGCATGCCCCGCCGTGCCCGGGTGGGCGGCCGGCAGCAGGTCGGCCAAGGGCTCGCGGGCCAGGGCGTCGGCGGCCCCGGCGTAGAACACCTCGCCGCTGGGAATGTCCGGCAGCCGGTGCAGCAGCCGCAGCACCAGCTCCGCCGCGTCCCGCCCGTCGACGTAGTTGAACAGGGCACGACCAGACAACTCGACGTCGTCCAAGCGCTCGCGGATGGTGTGCCCGGTCTGGGTGGGTGCGCCCTCCCAGTCCTCCGGGGCGACCACGAAACAGGGCCGGAAGGCGGCGTAGCGGGAGCGGTCGCCACCGGTGCGGGCGAAGGTCCGCATGGCCTCCTCGGCGGCCAGCTTGGACAGGCTGTAGGCGTTCCACGGCTCGCTGGGGTGGTCCTCGTCCAGCGGCAGGTAGCGCGGGACCCAGCCACCCGGCGCGCCGTAGCCGACCACGGTCGGGCTGCTGGCCACCACGACACGGCCCACCCCCGTGCCCGCGGCGGCCTCCAGCACGTTGAACGCCAACTGCGTGTTCACCCGGTAGGTGAACGCGTCCGAGCGGCTGAACGGAGTGGCGATCGCCGCCAGGTGCACCACCGCCGCCGGGCGGAACCGCACCATCGCCTCGAACGCCTCACCCAGATCCGTCAGATCCGCCGGAAGGAACCCCGGCAGCACCGTGCGGTACGGGCCGGCCGGGGCCGGAGCGGTGTCCACCCCGACCACCTCCATCCCCGCCCCCACCAACACCGCCGCCACACACCGACCCAGACGACCCGAACTCCCCGTCACCAACACCCGACTACCCACCGGCAACGGATCGGAGGGGGCCGGGTGGGTCCCGGCGTTGCCTGGTCCGGTGGTCCGGTCCGTGCTGTCCGTCATGCAGGTCACCCCTTCACCGCGCCGGCGGACATGCCGCGCACCAGGTAGCGCTGGATCACCGCGAAGATCGCCACCACCGGCAGGGCCGCGACGACGCCGCCGGCCGCGAGGGCGCCGAAGTCGACGCTGTACTCGCCGAGGGTGTAGCTCAGGCCGACCGGGATCGTGTACGACTCCTGCTCGTTGACGAACATCAGGGCGAACAGGAAGTTGTTCCAGGCGCCGATGAAGGCGAAGGAGCCCACCGCGATCAGGCCGGGCGTGAGCATGGGCAGCACGATGGCGCGGAACGCCTGGAACCGGGAGCAGCCGTCCACCCAGGCGGCCTCCTCCAGCTCCATCGGGATGTTCCGGACGAAGCCGCTGATCAGGATGAGCGACAGCGGCAGCTGGAAGACGGTCTCGGCGACCACCAGCGACCACAGGCTGTTGATCAGGCCCAGGGTGCGGAAGATCTCGAACAGCGGGATGAGCATCATCGCGCCGGGGATGAACTGGGTGCACAGCAGGGCCAGCAGGAAGATGTTGCGTCCCCGGAACGGGTAGCGGGCCAGGGCGTAGCCGCCGGCCAGCGCGATCACCGTGGTGGTGAACAGGGAGGCGACGCCGACCCAGACGCTGTTCCAGAAGAAGGTGGAGTAGCCGAGGTCGTACCAGACCGTCTCGAAGTGCTCGAAGGTGATCGGCCAGGGCAGCAGCGAGGTGGAGCCGTTGGGCCGGAGCGCGAACACCAGCATCCAGTAGAACGGCACCAGGGTGAACAGCAGGTACAGGCCGAGCGGGAGGTAGATCTCCCAGCGCCTCGGCGCGTTGCCGGGGCGGCGGCGGCCCGTGCGGCGGCCTCCGGCGCCGGCGCGGCCGGTCGGTCCGGGGGCGGCGGACGGCTCCTTGCCGGGGGCGGTGTCCACGGCGGACGGGGCGAGCGACGCGCCGTGCAGGTGCTGCGTGCTCATCAGCGGTTGCCTCCGAACCGGCTCAGCCGCAGGTAGAGGATGGAGAAGAAGAGCAGGATCACGAAGCCGACGGTGGTCAGTGCCGAGCCGTAGCCGAACTCGTGGGACTGCGTGGCCTTCTGCGCCACGTACAGCGGCAGGGTGGTGGTGACGCCGGCCGGTCCGCCACCGGTGAGGGTGTAGAGCAGGTCGACGTTGTTGAACTCCCACACCGCGCGCAGCAGCGTGGACAGGATGATGGCGTCCCGCAGGTGCGGCAGGGTGATGTGCCAGAAGCGGCGGATCCGTCCGGCGCCGTCGACGGAGGCGGCCTCGTACAGCTCGGGGGAGGCGCTCTGCAGGTCGGCGAGGATGAGGATGGCGAAGAAGGGGACGCCGCGCCACAGCTCGGCGACCACCACGGCCCAGAACACCGAGCCGGTGTCGGCCAGCACCGCGGTGTCGTAGCTGCCGATGCCGATGTCCGCCAGGTAGCGGAAGATGCCGGTGGTGGGGTTGTACAGGAGCACCCAGATGCCGGTGGTGAGCACGCCGGAGACGGCCCACGGGGAGAAGACCAGCGCGCGGGCCAGGCCGCGGCCGATGAAGGTCTCGTTGACGATCAGCGCCAGGGCCAGGCCGAAGACCAGCTGGAGCGAGACCTCGACGAGGACCCATCGGACGCTGAAGCCGAGGCTCTGCCAGAAGACCGGATCCTCGAACAGCAGGGTTCGGAAGTTCTCCAGTCCGGCGAAGCCGTTGTCCCACGGTTGGGTGACGTTGTAGGTCTGCAGGCTGTACCAGAGCACGCTCAGGATCGGGTAGACGAGGAACCCGATCATCAGCAGGACCGAGGGGGCGATGAGCAGGTACGGCGTGCTCCGCCCGCGCCTCGGCCTGAGCTGCGGGCGCCGGCGCAGCTTCGCGTCCGCGATGGCCACGGCCGTCACTCCTTAAGGCTCGAAAAGGATGGGGAAAGCGCTTTCCCTTGAACGTAGAAACGCCCGGGGGAAAAGTCAACAGCTCGGCGATGGCTTTTCGGATTCTTCTTCATGGGGGCCGTCGGACGGTTTTTCCCGCATTTTCCGGGCATGCCGAGGAGTTCCGCGGCGGACTTCCGTCGGCGGTGCTGCCGCACGGAAGTCCACCGGGAACACTCGGAACGGGACGGATCGCTCGGCTGTTTGCCGGCGATATGCGTCCTGACCCGGCCCCGGTGGGGCCGTTCACCATCCTTCGGGAAGTCCGGTGGTGAAGTGCATGACGGTTCGGGAGCGGAATTCCTGGCCGGGTCGGAGTTCGGTGGTGGGGAATTCGGGGTGGTTGGGTGAGTCGGGGAAGTGCTGGGTTTCCAGGCACAGTCCGGCGCGGGGGCCGACGGGGTGGCCGGCGCGGCCGGTCAGTGTGCCGTCGAGGAGGTTGCCGGAGTAGAACTGCAGGCCGGGTTCGGTGGTGGACAGGGTGAGGGTGCGGCCAGAGAACGGATCGTGCAGCTGGGCGGCGAGCGGCGGATCCGCCGGGCCGTCCGGGTCCGTCCCGGCGTCGGACTCGGCGTCCGGACCGTTCGGGCCGGTGGGGGCGCCGTCGAGGACCATGTTGTGGTCGTAGCCGCCGGCCAGGCGGAGTTGTTCGTGCGCGTCGCCCAGGCGGGCGCCGACCGGGGTGGGGGTGGTGAAGTCCAGCGGGGTGCCGGCGGTGGGCCGGATCTCTCCGGTGGGCAGGAGGGTGGCGTCGACGGGGGTGAAGTGCGCGGCGCGCAGCAGGAGGAGGTGGTCGTCGATGGTGGCCGCTCCCCCGCCGTCTCCGGTGTCCACCCCGGCGAGGTTGTAGTAGACGTGGTTGGCCAGGTTGATCACGGTGGGCCGGTCCGTGGTGGCCCACAGGTCCATGGTCAGGCGGCCGTCCGGGGTGAGGGTGTACTGGACGGTGGTGTGCAGGTTCCCCGGGAAGCCCTCCTCGCCGTCGGGGCTGGTGCGGGTGAAGGCGACCCGGGCGCCGGTGCCGTCCGCGGTCAGCGAGGTCCGGGCCGGCCACAGCCGGCTGTGGAAGCCGCCGTCGCCGCCGTGCAGGGTGAGCGCGCCCCGGTTGGCCGGCAGCCGGTGCTCGACGCCGTCCAGGGTGAACCGGGCACCACCGATCCGGTTGGCGAACCGGCCCACCACCGCACCGAAGAACCGCCCCCCGCCGAGGTAGTCGGCCGCGCTGTCGCACCCGACCACCACCTCACCCGGCCGGCCCTCCCGGTCCGGCGCCAGAACGGAGTGGATCCGCGCACCCAGATCCAGCAGCCGGACGGTCAGGTCGCCGGCGCGCAGGGTGTGCGCGTGGACGGTGCGCCCGTCCGGCAGGCGGTCGAACGGCTCGGTGGTCACCTCGGCCGCGGCTCCCGCCCCCGCCGGAGCGGGGGCGGGGCCGGTGGCACCCGGTGGGATGGTCGTCATACGGCTCTCCCGAACTCTCACAGCCGGCCGGCACCGGCACCGAAACCGACCAGGGCCGGCACCGCCCAGGCGGGGTGGACGTGGGTGCGCAGGGTGGGCGTCCAGCCGGCGTCGTCGCCGAGGGCGAGGTCCGGGTTCGCGGCGTTGAAGGCGGACCGCAGGGAGACCGGGCGGCCGTCGACGATGTTGCCCGACTCGCTGATCGCGGTGCCCCCCCAGTTGTAGAGGACGTCGGCGGCGCCGCGTTCGCCCTCCAGCACGAAGAAGTTCCGCTCGGCGACGATCTGGGAGCGCACGCCGACCCCGATGCCGTACGCGTAGGCCGCCTCGGCGCCCACCGTGTAGAGGTTGTTGTAGACGTCCACCTGTCCGTAGCGGACCCGCGGGGCGCGCTCCTCCACGTTGGCGTAGGAGTTGTGGTGGAGGGTCACCCGCAGCTTGCCCACGTCGTAGGTGGGACTGTTGGTGCTGCCGATGAGGTGGGTCTTGCCGTGGTCGGCGAACCGGTTCCAGCTCAGGGTCACCAGGTCCGAGCCGTGGGTGATGTCCAGCAGTCCGTCGTGCTGCTGCCAGATGCGCCCGTAGTAGTGGGGCAGCTCGGAGTCGGGGTTGCGACCGTCGGTGAAGGTGGAGTGGTCCACCCACACGTGGGTGGAGCTGTGCACGGTGACGGTGTCGTACTCGGAGTTCCAGTTGCCGGTGGAGCCGTCGGTGGGGTCCCACTGCGGGAAGCAGTCGGCGGCGTCCTCGAAGGTGACGTTGCGGATGATGACGTTGTCCACACCGCGCAGCAGCAGGTTGCCGCCGAGCAGCCGGGCGTCGTCGCCGAGGCCGATGATCGTGGTGTTGGAGCCGACCCGGATCTGCACCCGCTCGGCCTGGCGCCGCTGCGAGGCGAGCCGAGCCTCCTCCAGCGGGCCGGAGGGCTCGCTGTCGCGGCCCCAGACGGCCGGGTCGTAGGCGGCCAGGTACGCCTCCAGCGAGTAGCCGTCGGTGGCGTAGTCCGCGCAGCTCAGCGGGTTGCCGGCGTCGTCGGTGTTGGCGTCGATGGTGCCGCGCAGGTAGATGATCTTCGGGGTGTCGTTGGCGCCGTTGCTGGCGTTGTCGCCGCCGAGCGCCGCGACGAGTTCGGCCCGGTCGTCCACGACGAAGACCTGCTCGGGGGTGGCGGCCGAGCCTCCGGTGGTGCCGCCGTCCGCGGAGGCCCATCCGTCGCCGTCCGCCAGGGGCTGCCGGGCGAGGCGTTCGTACCCGGCGGGCACGGCCTGGTGACGGCCGCCGGCCGCCGCCGCGGGCGCCAGGGCGCCGAGGACGGTCAGGCAGCAGGCGGCGGAGACGAGGGCCCTTGTGGTGGTGCGCACGGAACTCCTCCTAGGGGGCGGCCGTACGGTCCGGGATCACCGACGTTCATGTATGTGATCCTCAATCTCATTGATGTACGCCGGACCATAGGAGTGACCCATCACACTGTCAATACGTTCGACACGCGGGCACGAGAAAGCCGCCGGACCGCGACCCCGCGCACGGGGCGGGGCGGCGGTCCGGCGGCCGTTGTGGGTGGGTGAGGGTCCGTCAGCCGTGGGCCGGGACGGTCACAGCCGTCGGGTGGCGAGTTCCAGCATCTCGCCGGCGTAGACCAGGGCCTCGGTGACCGCCCGCTCGCGTTCCGGGGTCAGCCGGGCGACCGGCACCGAGCAGCTGATGGCGTCCCGGGCCGGCGTGCGGTACCGCACCGCGACACCGAAGCAGCGCAGACCCAGGGTGTTCTCCTCGCGGTCCACCGCGTAGCCGCGGCGCCGGATGTCCGCCAGCTCGGCGATCAGCTGCTCCCGGTCGGTGATGGTGTGCTCGGTCAGCGGCTCCAGCCGTTCCGGCAGCAGCCGGCGCACCTGGTCGTCGGTGCAGGTGGCCAGCAGCGCCTTGCCGAGGGAGGTGCTGTGCGCGGGCAGCCGGCGGCCGACCCGGGTGAACGGCCGCAGGTAGTGCTGGGACTGCCGGGTGGCCAGGTACACCACGTTCGGCCCGTCCAGCCGGGCCAGGTGGATGGTCTCGGTGGTCTCCTCGGCCAGCCGGTCCAGCACCGAGCGGGCCGCGCCCACCACCGCGTCGCCGTCGATGTAGGAGGTGCCCACCAGCAGGGCCCGCACCCCGATCCCGTACCGGGTCCCGGTGATGTCGGTCTCCACCCAGCCCAGCTCCACCAGCGTGCGCAGCAGCATGTACAGGCTGGACTTCGGATACTTCACCTCCGCCTGCACCTCGGCGAGGCTGTGCATGCCGGGCCGACCGGCGAAGTACTCCAGCAACTCGACCGTCCGCACGGCTGACTTCACCTGCGAACCACCGCCGCTCACCGCGGCCACGGGGGGTGACGCTGGCGCCATGTCCCGACCCCTTTCCTGTGCAGTGCACCGGTTCACGCTACGACTTGACGTTCACCATATGGAACGCCGGCGGGGGGCCGAAAGGTGCCGGCGCTCCTCGGAGGGCGGGCGGATCAGCTGGGTGGACCGGCCGGCCGGCGTTCGAGCGACGGCGACCGAAACGCCGAAGGCCCCGCGCGCACTCCCTGAGGGAGCCGCCGGGGCCTTCGGTTCACCGCTGTGTGCGCTCGGCAGGACTCGAACCTGCAACCTCTTGATCCGTAGTCAAGTGCTCTATCCGTTGAGCTACGAGCGCCCGCTGCCGGATACCGTCCGTGACGGCCGGGTGTCTCCGGCGGCGTTGACGGGACAACTCTACACGATCGGCGACGGGCGCCCCCACCAGCACCCGCCGCCCCCGACACCTCGCGCGCACCGCCCGCCCCGGGCGCACCGCGCTAGCCGCCGATCCGCGCGTCCAGCGCCTCCACCTGCGCGTGCACCTCGTCCTTGCTCAGGTACTGGTCGGTGTGCTCGAAGTCCACCAGGCTGCCCTGGCGGGTGGCGAGGAAACCCATCCGGACAAAGTCGTCACCCGCCGTGAGGTTCAGCATCCAGTTCGCCAGCGTCCGGTAGCGCGCCGGCACCGACGGCAGCGCCATGAGGTGGTAACCGCGCGCCACCAGCTGGGCCGGCAGCCCGGTCATCTCCCGCCCCAGCGGGTTGGACACCGCCTCCGCGCCGCCCAGGTCCACCACCAGTCCGAGGTCCTTGTGCCGGTACTCGCGCATGGGATCCCCGTGCAACGAGGCCACCACGTTCTCCGCCACCACCTTGCCCTGCCGCTGGGCGTGCTGGGCGGTCGGCGGACACACCGCGCCGTCACCCTTGACCAGGTCCGGGACGGAGGCCGCGTCGCCCAGGGCGAACACCCCCTGCTGGCCGGGGACCGCCAGATCGGCGCCGACCGCCACCCGGCCGCGCACCGTCTCCACGTCCATCGTCCCCACCAGGGGGCTCGGCGTGACCCCGGCCGTCCAGATCAGGGTGCGACAGGGCAGCGTACGGCCGTCGGTGAGCCGGACGGTGTCGTCCGTCACCTCCGCCACACCCGTCTCCAGCGCCACCTCGATGCCGCGCTCGCGCAGCAGCCGCAACGCGCTGCGGCCGAGGTTCTCCCCCAGCTCCGGCATGATCTTCGGCGCGACGTCCACCAGGGTCCAGTTCACCAGGCTGGGATCCAGCCGCGGGTACTTCTCCAGCGCCGCGGTGGTGAGCCGCTGCAGGCAGGCCGCGGTCTCCGCGCCCGCGTATCCGCCCCCCACCACGACGAACTGGCAGCGCGCGGCCTGCTCCGCGCGGTCCGTGGAGTTGGCCGCGAGCTCCAGCTGGGCGAGGACGTGGTCACGCAGGTAGACCGCCTGCGCCAGCGTCTTCATGCCCCGCCCGTACTGCGTCAGCCCGGGGATGTCGAAGGCACGGGTCACACTGCCCGGCGCGACCACCAGGCGGTCGTAGTGCTCCACCTGCATCTGGCCGGTGATGGTGCGCACCACCACCGCCCGGGCCTTCAGATCGATGCCGACCGCGCCGCCGGGGACGATCCGGGTGCGGACCAGCATCCGGCGCAGCGAGACGGCGATGGACTGGGGGGTGACCACCCCGGCCGCGACATGCGGGAGGAGCGGGAGGTACAGCATGTAACTGAAGGGTGAGACCAGCACCAGTTCGGCTTCGGTCGGCCTCAGCCGGCGCTCCAGCCGACGCAGGCACTGCAGGCCGGCGAATCCGCCACCGACCACGACGATCCTGGGACGCGCCATCGCTCCGCCTTCCCGAGCGGGTCTGCTGACGGTTCGCCACTACCCTCGGTCAGGCCCGACAAACCGGTGGATATCATCCGCTTCTCCCACCACAGCCACATCGCCCTCCTCAAGGGCCTCCGGCCCACGCGGGGAGAACGCTCCGCTCACGCCTCACCCCCACGGGTGACCGCGGAAGCTCCGTGCCCACCCGCCGGCGACCGCTCCCTCCCCCTCCCCCCGACCGGATTCCCACCTCCACGACGCGGTCCCCGCCCCAACCGCGGAGTCCCCACCCCCAACGCAGCCCCCACCCCAACGCGGCCCCCACAGCGGTCCCCACCCCGACGACCCGCCGAGTTATCCACAGGCCGCGAACCCCTCTCCCGCCACGCCCACGCCCCATGAAATCCTGAAATCGGGGGTCCCCCAAGGGCCCTCTTGAGGCGTTTGCCTGGAATGTCGGGTATCGCCTCGTCGGGATTCGGGCCTGTCCAGGATCCGATCTGTCGGGGGTCGGGTCTGTCGAGGGGTCGGGTCTGTCGGGGCTCAGGTCTGTCGGGGGTCGGATCTGTCGAGGTCGGGATCACAGGGTGCCGTGCATCTCCCAGACCAGCAGTTCCACCGGCTCCCGCGCCGTCGTCCGAACCACGGCGCCCGGCGCTCGGCCGGTGAGGCGGAGGGCGTCGCCCGCCGCCAACCGCAGACGGCCGCCCGAAACACCCGAGAGCGCCTCCGAGACATCCGCGGCCCCCGAGCCCTCCGAGGCCACCAGGCCGGCGTCCTGCACCCCAGCCTCCACGCCGGCATCGCCGACTGCCTCACCAGCCACAGCCTCCTCACCCGGCAGCCACACCTCCACCGCCCCGCGCGTCACGAAGACATGCAGGTAGGGGGCGTCCGGCAGCAGCAGGGCGGGCCCGTCCGCCGCGGGGCGCCCGAGGTGTAGCGCGGCGTCCCGCCGCCCGAGGCGAACCGCGCCGCCCCCGGCGTGCTGGGGCATCCCCGAGGCCAGCGGCACCAGTCCGGCCCCGGAGGCGACCACGGCCCCGGCCGGGCCGTCCGGCGGCAGCGGCCCCAGCTCGTACGCGGGCGGCGTGCCGGCCCGCTCCGGCGCCAGCCACATCTGCACGAACCGCAGCGGCTCGGTCGCCGAGGCGTTGCGCTCGCTGTGCCGCACCCCGGCGCCGGCCGAGAGCCGCTGGACCCGCCCCGGCCCGACCAGCCGGCGCTCCCCGGAGTCGTCGCGGTGCTCCAGCACGCCGGCCAGCACCCAGGTGACGATCTCCATGTCACGGTGCCGGTGGGTGTCGAATCCCCCGCCCGGGCGCACCAGGTGTTCGGCGTGTGACAGCAGCGAGCCGTGGTGGGTGTTGTCCGGGTCGTAGTAGCCGGTGAACGAGAAGGAGTGGTGGGAGGTGAGCCGGGCTTCGCCGTCCTCGATGGTGTAGCGGTCGGCGGCGCGGTGCACGGTGGCGCGGCGCGGCCCGGTGGGGTGGGGGGTCATGATCGGGGTGGTTCCTCCGCTGCGCCGTCTCCGGTTCCTTCGCCTCGTCCGTCGGCCGGGCCGGGTCGCCGCGCGGGCTGGGGCGGCCTGGCCGGGGTGACCGCCCGGATGGGGGTGACCGGCCCGTCCGGCACACGGCGGTCCCGTTCGCCTCCCGGCACACCAGGTACACCCAGCACACCAGGCACACCCGTCGCACGCGGCAACCCCGGCGCGCCCGACACCCCGGTCGCTCCCGTCGCGGTGGCGGCGTCGGCGTCGCCGCCGGTCGCCCACCCCGGCAGCCGGACGGTCGCCACCGTACCGCCGCCACCGTCGTCGGCGGGGGCGAGGGCCACCGTTCCCCCGGCGTCCCGCACCACCTGCGCCACGATGGACAGCCCGAGCCCCGAGCCGGGAAGGCCGCGGGCGGACGGCGACCGCCAGAATCGTTCGAAGACGTGCGGGGCGTCCGCCGGGTCGATGCCGATGCCGTGGTCCCGCACGGTCAGCTCGCCGTGGCGCAGCCGTACCTCCACCCGCCCGCCCGGGGGCGAGAACTTCACGGCGTTGTCCAGCAGGTTGAGCACCGCCCGCTCCAGCATGGCCGGGTCGCTGCGCACGTACCAGTGCCCGAGGTCGGTGTCGATCGTGATCCCGCTGCCGCGCAGCCGGGCGCGCCGCACCGCCTGCTCCACGGTGGAGTGCAGCGGCACCACCTTCACCGGCGTGCTGTGCCGCTCCCCCTCGGGTCGGGAGAGCTCCAGCAGGTCCCCCACCAGCGTGGACATCTCCACCAGCTGCTCCTTGACCTGGTCCAGCAGCCGCACCCGCTGCTCGGTGGGGAGGGTCCGTCCGGTGCGCTCGCTGCGCAGCAGCAGGTCCACGTTGGCCCGCAGGCTGGTGAGCGGGGTGCGCAGCTCGTGGCCGGCGTCGGCCACGAGGTCCCGTTCGCGGGCCCGCGAGGCGTCCAGCGCGGTGGTCATGGCGTTGAACGAGCGGCTCAGCCGGGCCACCTCGTCGTCGCCCTCCACGGGGACCCGGGTGCGCAGGTCGCCGGTGCGGGTGAGGTACTCGATGGCCCCGGTGAGGCGGTGCACGGGGGCCAGGGCGCCCCGGGCGACCAGCAGGCCCAGCACGGCGGCGACCCCCGCGCCGGCCCCGGCGGCCAGCGCCAGCAGCCGGACGAGGTTGTCCAGCGCGGCCTCCATGCTGGCGGTGGACTGGGCGATCAGCAGCGCGCCGCCGCCGCCCAGCGGGCGCACCAGGACCCGCATGGTCTCGGTGCCGTCGGCGCTGGTGCCCTGGCGGAACTCACCGGGCTCGGGGGTGTACGGCCCGAGCTCCGCCCGGGGCCCCTCGGCGGCGACCGTGAGGTCGGAGTCGGTGACCCGCACCGGGATCATGTTGGCCCCGACGCAGCTGTCCCCCTCGGCGGTGACGATCTGGACGGTGACCGGCGAGGGCGGGGAGGGCACCTCGACGCCGCCGGAGCAGGCCGTCAGCTGGTTCTGCAGCTGGCGGGGCGAGATGTCGTAGGTGGCGAGCGACTCGTCGAGCCGCTCGTTCAGCTGGTCGCGGACGATGAACCAGGCGGCGACCGCGCACGCCGCGACGGCCAGGGCGACGGCGGCCGCGGTGAGCGCGGCCAGCCGGGCCCGCAGCGGCACCCGGTTCAGCCGGCGGGCCAGCCGCGCCGGCAGCCCGCGCCAGCCGGGCGCCGGTCCCGTGGAGCCGGCGCCGCCGGGGCCCCTCGCGCCCGGGCCGCCGGCCCCCGGGGGGAGCGGTGGGTGCGGCGGCAGCGCCGGAGGTGAGGGGATGGGCAGCGGGGAGGCGCCGGAGGGGAAGGGCAGCGGGCGGCCGGTCGGTGGGGTCATCGCGTGCCGCCGGAGGGTGGGGCGGAGCGCAGCACGTAGCCGACGCCGCGCACGGTGTGCACCAGCCGGGGCCGACCGCCGGCCTCCGTCTTGCGCCGCAGGTACATGACGTAGACGTCCAGTGAGTTGGAGGACGGCTCGAAGTCGAAGCCCCAGACGGCGTGCAGGATCTGCTCGCGGGTGAGCACCTGCCGGGGGTGCGAGAGCAGCAGTTCCAGCAGGGCGTACTCGGTGCGGGTGAGCTGCACGGGCTGGCCGCCGCGGGTGACCTCCCAGGTCGCGGTGTCCATCCGCAGGTCCTCGAACTCCAGCACGGGGTGGCCGTCCAGCCCGGCGCGTTCGGGCGCCGGGGCGGCCAGCGCGCTGCGGCGCAGCAGGGCGCGCACCCGGGCCAGCAGCTCGTCCAGTTCGAACGGCTTGACCAGGTAGTCGTCGGCGCCGGCGTCCAGGCCGGTGACCCGGTCGCCGACCGCGTCGCGGGCGGTGAGCATGAGCACCGGCACGTGGTCGCCGTGGGCCCGCAGCCGGCGGCAGGCGGTCAGGCCGTCCATGCGGGGCATCAGCACGTCGAGGACGACCAGCCCGGGGCGCTCGCTGGCGACCCGCTCCAGCGCGGCGACGCCGTCCGGGGCGGTGACCACCCGGTAGCCCTCGAACTCCAGCCCCGCCTGGAGGGCGTCCCGCACGGCGGGCTCGTCGTCCACCACGAGGATGGTCGCGGGCTGCTGCTCGGTGCTGGGTCCCACGTCGTCGTCTCCTGTTCGGTGCGGGGCGGCCCCGGCCCCGCGTTCCTGGTTCTCCGTCGTCCGGCGCCGCCTGCCCCGGCGCGGTGCGCGGCGCGCCGCATCACGGGCCCGGTGGGCCGGTGCCTTCCAGCCTCGCGCACCGGCCGCCCGTACGGGATCGTCCCACTCCGCCGGGGGGCCCGCGCCCAACGGCTAGGCCTGCTCGCGGAGCTGTTCCACCACCTGCTTGACCGTGTTGATCGGGATGGCGAAGCCGAGGCCCACGCTGCCGCTGTCCGAGCCGGTGGCGTCGGTGGGCGAGTACATCGCCGAGTTCAGCCCGATGATGCGGCCGGCGGAGTCGGCCAGCGGCCCTCCGGAGTTGCCGGGGTTGATGGAGGCGTCGGTCTGGATGGCCTCGTAGGTGGTGGTGCCGGTCTCCTGCTGGCCGTAGCCCTGCAGCCCCTGCGCGCCGGGGAAGCCCTGCTCGGGCACTCCGTAGTACCACTGCCCCTCGCCGGATCCGCTCTGCTGCTGCTCCTCGGTGGTCGGCACGGTCACCTCGCGGCCCAGCGCGCTGACGATCCCGGAGGTGACGGTGCCGGTCAGGCCCTCGGGTGAACCGATGGCGACGACCTCGTCGCCGACCTGCACGGAGTCGGAGTCGCCGAGGGTGGCGGGGGTGAGGCCGCTGGCGTCCTCGGCCTTGATGAGCGCCAGGTCGCTGTCGGCGTCTGAGCCGATCAGGGTCGCGGGGTGGGTGGAGCCGTCGCTGAGGGTCACGGTGATCTCGCCGCCGCCGCTCGCCGCGTCGGAGACCACGTGGGCGTTGGTGACGATCTCGCCGTCCTCAGTGAGGATCACCCCGGAGCCGGTGGAGGTGCCGGCGGTGCTGGTGACGTTGATCTCCACGGTGCTGGGCATGACCGCCGCGGCGACGGCGGCGATGTCCAGCGAACCGCCGTCGGAGGTGGTGGTGGCGGCCACCGGTCCGGAGGCGACGGTGGTGCCGCCGGAGTCGTTCAGCGCGTGGGCGGCGATGCCGCCGGCGGCCCCGCCGGCCAGCAGCGAGGCGGCCACGGCGGCGGCCACCAGGGCACCGGGGCGACGGCGGCCGGCACGCGGGGCGCCGTCGGCGGGCTGCCGCGGGCCGGCGCCGTCGATCGGCGGGTGCGGCGGCATGGGCGGGACGGCGGGGCCCGCCGGCCTGGCCTGGTCGGTGCCGGACGCGCCGTGCCCGGCCCGGGCCGGCTCCGACCAGGCGGACCAGCCGGCCGCCGCCGGGGCGGCGGCCGTGGCGTCCGCGGCGGCCATCACGGCGGCGGGCGGGGCCGGCCGCGCCGCGCTCGGAGCGAGGGGCGAGGCGGTCAGGGCGGCGACGGCCTCCCGGGCGGCCCGGGCGGCGTGGACGGGGTAGGCCGTGGTGGTCGCCGCGGCGGCGGGGCCCGTCGCGACCGGCGTCTCCTCGGCGGGGTGCCCCGGGGCCGCCGCGCCGGTGCGGGCGATGGTGTCGGAGCCGGTGTCGGTGCGGTGCGCGTTCAGGTGTTCCGTCATGGCTATGACGGTGCCGCGCCCGTCTGAGAGCCGGATGAGAGCCGGTTGAGAAGCGGAGAAGAAAGCGCCCCGGCCGCCACACCGCCCACCGCCGTCCGATATGCGGACGCCGCATTCACATGATGGGACACCGGGAGTAGCGTCCCAGCACGTCGCGCGGCGCTGGGAGCCGTGCGACGGCGCCAGGGCGCGGCAGGCCCCGCCGTGGCGCGAGGCGACACGTGAGGACGCGAGACGGCAGCATGGCAAGCGACGACAGCACCACGGCGACGACCGGATCCCCCGCCGGCCCGCCGGCCACGGCCGGGGCGGCCGACACGGCGGGCGGGGCGGCCGGCGACCAATCCCCCGCCGCCCCCTCCGCGGGGCGGATCGCGGTGGCGTCCCTGGTCGGCACCGCGATCGAGTTCTACGACTTCTACGTCTTCGCCACGGCCGCCGCGCTCGTCATCGGCCCGGTCTTCTTCCCGTCGCACGACTCCACCGCGCAGACCCTCAGCGCCTTCGCCAGCTTCGGCATCGCCTTCCTCGCCCGCCCGATCGGCGCGGCCGTCTTCGGGCACTTCGGCGACCGCGTCGGCCGGAAGGTGACCCTGGTCGCCTCCCTGCTCGTCATGGGGATCTCCACGCTGCTGATCGGCCTGCTGCCCAGCTACGCCAGCATCGGCGTGGCCGCCCCGGTGCTGCTGTGCCTGCTGCGCATGGGGCAGGGCCTCGGCCTCGGCGGCGAGTGGGGCGGCGCGGCGCTGGTGGCCACGGAGAACGCGCCGCCCGGCCGGCGCGCCTGGTACGGGATGTTCCCCCAGCTCGGCGCCCCGATCGGGTTCGTCGCGGCCAACGGCCTGTTCCTGCTGCTGGCGGTCCTCCTCAGCGACGAGCAGTTCCGCGCCTGGGGCTGGCGGGTGCCGTTCCTGCTCAGCGCTGTCCTGGTGGCCGTGGGCCTGTACGTGCGGGTGAGCCTCGCCGAGACTCCGGTGTTCGCCCGGGCGGCCGAGCGCGAGGAGCGGTCCCGGGTCCCGGTGGCCGAGGTGTTCGCCCGGCACTCCGGCCGGCTGCTGCTCGGCTCGCTGTCGATGGTGGTCTGCTACGCGATCTTCTACCTGACCACCGTGTTCACCCTGAACTACGGGACGGCCGAGCTGGGCTGGTCCACGGAGGGCTTCCTCGGGCTGCTCTGCGTCGCGGTGCTGTTCATGGCCGTCGGGTCGCCGGTCGCCGCCCGGCTCAGCGACCGCCACGGGCGGCGGCCGGTGCTGGTCGGCGGCTCCGTGGCGATCGCCCTGCTGGGCTTCCTCTTCGAGCCGCTGGTGGACTCCGGGAGCACCGCGCTGCTGCTGACCTTCCTGTGCGTCGGCCTGTTCCTGATGGGCGTCACCTTCGCCCCGATGGGCGCCTTCCTGCCCGAGCTGTTCCCCACCCGGGTGCGCTACACGGGCTCCTCGGCGGCCTACAACCTCGGCGGCATCCTGGGCGGCTCGCTGGCCCCGTACATCGCCGCGGTGCTGGTGGAACGCGGCGGGCTGAGCTGGGTCGGCTGGTACCTGACGGCCGCCGCGGTGCTCAGCGCCCTGGCGGTGCTGTTGCTCCGGGAGACCCGGGCGGACGACCTGGCCTCCTGAGCCGCGCGCGCCCCACCACCCGCCGCCACCCCGGCGGACCCACGCCGACGCCCCCGACCGCCTGACGCGGCCGGGGGCGTCGGCGTCGCCAATCGTCCGGATGTACCAGTTTGGGACGCGTAGGGGGTGACTTTCCGGAAAGATCACCCGTATGGATGAACGGGAGCGGCGCAACGAACGCGGGGAGACACCACTTCAACAAGCCGACCGCAACCTGATGGAGCTGCTGCAGGAGCTCCGCGTGGTGCAGACCGGCGTGCAGATCCTGTTCGCGTTCCTGCTGAGCCTGGCCTTCACGCCACGCTTCCCGGAGCTCGACGACACCCAGCGGAACATCTACCTGATCGTGCTCGGCTGCACGGTCGTCTCCACCGCGGCGCTGATCGGGCCGGTGGCGCTCCACCGCGCGCTCTTCCGGCGCGGGGCGAAACGCCGGATCGTCAACGCCTCGCACCGCCTGGCCAGCGTGGGCCTGGCCTTCCTGGCGCTGTCGCTGACCGGCGCGGTGGAACTGATCTTCGACGTGGTGCTGGGGCGGGGGGCAGGCGTGGCGGCGGCCGTCTGCGGCCTGCTGCTGTTCGCCACGCTGTGGCTGCTCGCCCCCTGGGGGATGGGGCGACGCATCGACCGCGACGAGTGACGCCCTCCGCGCGGGAGGTCGCCGGGGGGCCGGATCAGCCCCGCTCCTCGCCCCCGCCCAGCACGGCGAAGGGGTCCTCCGCCGCGGCGCGCCGGATCCGCTCCCCGTCGGCCAGCTCCTCGTCGGTGACCAGGGCGGCGTCCAGCACCCGGTGAAGGCTCGGCACGTCCAGCCCGATCCCGGTGAACCGCAGTTCGCTGCGGCGCTCGCCGTAGTACGGGTCCCAGTGGAAGGAGGCCAGGGTGCGGCGCTCGGGCGAGACCTCCTGCCACGCCTCGGCGTCCGGGCCGGTGTCGGCCTCCGGCAGCCACGGCCCGCCCGGCACGATGGCCAGGTGCTCACCGGCCGACTCCCACACCAGCACCTCGTCGGGCCGGCCGGCGAGCCACAGGTGCCCGCGGCCGCGCAGCACCCCGGCCATCACCTCCTCCAGGGCGTCGTACAGGCGCCGGGGGTGGAACGGCCGGCGGGCCCGCCACAGAGTGGTGACCACGCCGTCCTCCTCGCCGGGCACCGGGTGCGGGACGCCGACCGCCTCGTCCCGCAGCCCCAGTAGTTCGATGTCGAAGGACCAGGCGCCGAGAAAGGCGTCCACCGAGGGCGGCTGCAGCCCGTGGACCGGGTCGGGCACCATCCGCAGGTGCCGGGCGCGGGGGTTGACGTGGTGCAGCAGGGCCTGCGCCCGGGCGCTGTCGATCACGTCGGGCTCGGTGTCGGCGCAGACCAGCACGTCGGCCGCCTCGACGTGGTCGGCGGCGAGCACGGCCACGGCGCGGTGGTCCTCCGGGGCCAGCGCCATGCCCCGGTCGGCCAGCCGCTCCCCGCCGGCCAGGTCGTCCACGACCCTGGCCAGGTCGACGACGCAGGCCACGGTGTCGATCGCGACGCTGCGGGCGATCGGCACGCCGTCCACGTCGCTGGCGAAGAAGGCGTGCAGGAAGGCGTCGGCCTCCATCTGCGGCGGGAGCACCAGCAGCACCTGCCGGACGCCGCCGTCGCCCGCCAGGTCCAGCAGCCGGGGCAGCACGGCCTCGCCGACCGCGCAGGAGACGCACAGGTGCTCCAGCTCGACGCCGCCGTCGTCGGTGCGGCCGTCGGGGTGGGTGACGCTCCAGCGGACCAGGCCGCACGCGCCCGGGGCCGCACCGTCGGCCGGGCCGAAGGCCACCTCGACCACGGCGAGCCCGGGCACCCGTCGGCGGGCGGCCCGCGCGGTACGGGCCTTGGCGTCGACGGCCAGGCCGGTCAGCAGGCTGACGGGGAGCCGGGCGGGGCGGGCGCTGGGCATGGCGGGATCCTCACCGGTGGTCGGTCGTCTCGGTCGGGCCGGCCACGGAGGGGCGACCCGTGCCGGACGCTACCACCAATCGAAAACGAAAACCATTCCCATATGAATTCCGTGGCGGCTCACCCGCGCGCCCGCCCGCCGCCCCGCCCCGGGGCCTCGGGCCAGCCGCCCGCCTCAGGCCAGCGGCCCGACCACCGCCCGCACGACCTCCACCAGCCGCCCGGAGGCGACCAGCGACTCGGCGGCGGCCAGGTCCGGGGCCAGATAGCGGTCCGGGCCGGGGCCGTGCACGCCCGCGCCGCGCAGGGCGGCCAGCGCCGCCGCCGTCCCCGGGGCCAGGTTGTCCGCCAGGGCGCCGTCGCGGCCGGCGGTGGCCAGGGCGGCCAGGCGCAGCTCCGTGCCGCGCGCCGCCGCGACCAGCTCGACCGCGAGGATCCGCCCCAGGTGGTCCAGCGCGGTGCGCAGCTTGCGGGCCGCGGACCAGCCCATGGAGACGTGGTCCTCCTGCATCGCGGAGGAGGGGATGGAGTCCACCGAGGCCGGCGCGGCCAGCCGCTTCAGCTCCGAGACCAGGGCGGCCTGGGTGTACTGGGCGATCATCAGCCCGGAGTCCACGCCCGGGTCCTCGGCCAGGAACGGCGGAAGGCCGTGCGAGCGGTGCGCGTCCAGCAGGCGGTCGGTGCGGCGCTCGGCGATGGAGCCCAGGTCCGCCACCGCGATGGCGAGGAAGTCCAGCGCGTAGCCGACCGGGGCGCCGTGGAAGTTGCCGTTGGACTCCACCCGGCCGTCGGGGAGCACCACCGGGTTGTCCACGGCCGAGGCCAGCTCCCGGTCGGCCACCGCGCGGGCGTGCGCCAGGGTGTCCCGCACCGCGCCGGCCACCTGCGGGGCGCAGCGCAGCGAGTAGGCGTCCTGCACCCGCGGCTCGCCCGGGTAGCCGGCGAAACCGCTCTGGTGGTGCCCGGTGAGGGTGGAGCCGGCGAGCAGCGCGCGCATGTTGGCGGCGCTCTCGGCCTGTCCGGGGTGCGGGCGCAGCGCCTGCAGGGCGGGGTGCAGCACGCGGTCGGTGCCGAGCAGCGCCTGCAGGCTCATCGCGGCGGCGATGTCGGCGGTGGTGAGCAGTCGGGCGAGGTCGGCGCAGGCCAGCACCAGCATGCCGAGCATGCCGTCGGTGCCGTTGATCAGGGCCAGGCCCTCCTTCTCGCGCAGCTCGACGGGCGCGATGCCGGCCTCGGCGAGCAGCTCGGAGGCCGGGCGGACGGTGCCGTCCGGGCCGGTCGCCTCGCCCTCGCCGGTCAGCGCCAGGGCGCAGTGGGCGAGCGGGGCCAGATCTCCGGAGCAGCCGAGGGAGCCGTACTCGCGCACCACGGGGGTGATGCCGGCGTTCAGCATGGCGGCCATGGTCTCGGCGAGGACCGGGCGGACGCCGGTCCGGCCGCTGGCGAGGGTGCGCAGCCGCAGGAAGAGCAGCGCGCGGACCACCTCCGTCTCCACCGCGGGGCCCATGCCGGCGGCGTGCGAGCGGATCAGCGAGCGCTGCAGCTGCACCCGCAGTTCGGGACTGATGTGGCGCACGGCGAGGGCGCCGAAACCGGTGGAGACGCCGTAGACGGGGCGGGGTTCGGCGGCCAGCGCCTCGATCCGGACGCGGGTGGCGGACATCCGGGCCAGGGCGTCGCCGGACAGCTCCACGGGGGCGCCGCCGCGGGCCACCGCGAGGACGTCGCCGGCGGTGACGCCGCCTGGCCCGAGGACGACGGGGCGGCGCGGGTCCGCGCCGTCCCTGGCTGCTCCGCGGGCGTCGTCCGCGGCGCTGCCCGCCGCGCGGTGCGTGGTCATGGCCGGATCGAACCAGGTGGAGGGCGCGGTCACAAGGAGGTGCGGCCGTCCGTTGCCGCGAACGGGCGGCGCGGGGCGGTCGGGCGGCGGTGCCGGGCCGCCCTCCGCCGGGTGGGCGGCGCCTTCAGGCGCGTTCGGCACCGGCCGTGAGCCCTTCGGCCAGCAGCCGTTCGGCGAGGTAGAACAGGACGACCACCGGCACGGTGAGCACCACCGACCCGGCCATCAGGACGGTCTTGGGCACCTCGATGCCCCCGGCCAGCTGGGCGAGCCCGAGCGAGACGGTCCACAGCTCGCGGTCGGCGGCCAGGAAGAGCAGGGCGAACAGGAACTCGTTCCAGGCGATCATGAAGACGTACAGCCCGGTGGCGGCCAGGGAGGGCAGGGCCAGCGGCAGGGTGACCCGCCACAGGGTGCCCAGCCGCGAGCAGCCGTCGACCCGCGCCGCCTCCTCCACGCTCACCGGGACGCTGGTGAAGTAGTTGCGCAGCATGTACACGGAGACCGGGACGGTCTGGGCGATGTAGACCAGCACCAGTCCGGGCAGCGAGCCGCCCAGGCCCAGCCGGGCGAAGATCACGAAGAGCGGCACGGCCAGCAGCACGGAGGGGAACAGGTACACGGCCAGGAACAGGCCCTGGGCCTGGCGCCGCCCCGGGAAGGCGAACCGGGCCACCGCGTAGGCGCCCGGCACCGCCACCAGCAGGGTGAGGGCGACGGTGGACAGCGACACGCCGGCGGAGTTGGCGAGCAGCGTGCCGAAGCCCTGGCCGCCGGCGTCCACCGGGCGCAGCACCTCCCGGTAGGTGTCGGCGGTGACCGCGTCCGGGGCGGGCCACGGCCGGCCGGGGTCGAGCAGCAGGTCCTCGATCGGCCGCACGGACAGCAGCAGCATGAACAGGAAGGGCCCCAGCGTGATCGCGGCGAGGCCGGCCAGCACCACGGGGCGGCCGAGCGCGATCAGCCGGCGTTCGACGCGGTCCCGGCTCGGCCGCCGGCGGTGGGCCGGGCCGCTCGGCGGGGCGGTGGGGCGGCGGGGGCCGGGGGGCGTCGTGGGCGCCGGCGCGGGTGGGCGGGCCATGGTCAGTCCTCCGCCTCCAGTCGGGGTGCGAGCAGCCGCAGGTAGACGCCGAGCACCAGCGCCATCACGGCGGCGAGCAACAGCGACTGGGCCGCCGCGGCGCCGAGGTCGTAGCGGGCGGTGAGGGCGTCGTAGACGCGGATCGCCACCACCTCGGTGCCGGCGCCGCCGCCGGTGAGCAGGTACACGTCGTCGAACTTGGTGAAGGTCACGATCAGCCGCAGCAGGCACAGCAGCGCGATGACCGGCGCGAGCTGCGGCAGCAGGATGTGGCGCAGGCGTTGCAGCGGGGTGGCGCCGTCGACGGTGGCCGCCTCCTCCAGGTCCCGCGGCACCGCCTGCAGGCGGGCCAGCAGGAACAGGTAGGCGAACGGGAAGTACCGCCAGGTCTCGAAGGCGATCACGGTCAGCAGCGCGGTGGGCACCGTCACGGTGGCCCCGAACAGGCCGACCTCGTCGCCGCGGCTGCCGAGGAAGGCCACCGGGCCGTCCCAGCCCAGCAGCCGGGTGCCGAGGACGTTGACGATGCCGTACTGCGGGTCGAGCGCCACCTGCCAGACGAAGGTGGCGGCGACGACCGGGGCGACGTACGGCAGCAGCATCGCCGACCGCAGCAGCCCGCGCCCGCGGAAGGGCCGGCGCAGGGCGAGCGCGGCGACCAGGCCGAGGGCGACGGACGCCGCGGTGCCGGCCACCGAGTACACCAGGGTGGTGGTCAGCGCCTGCCAGAAGCCGGGCGAGGCGAGGACGGCGGTGAGGTTGTCCACGGTCCAGCGCCCGAGCAGCCCGGCGGTGCGCAGGTCCACCAGGCGGGTGCGCTGGAAGGCGAGGAGCACCGTCCAGGCGATGGGGACCACCACCACGGCCAGCACCACCACCAGGGTGGGGGTGACGAAGGCCAGCCCGGCGCGGCCCTCCCGCCGGGCGAGGGTGAGGGGCCGCCGCACCGGGCGGCGGGCGTCGGTCCGCTCGCTCATCCGTCCTCCTCGCTCCGCCGCCCGGTCGCCGGCCGCCCGGTCCACGGCCGGCCCGCCGGCCCCGGCCCCGCTCTCCCCGCCGGCCCGGGCCCCGGCACCGGCCCCTGCACCGGCCCCGACCTCGTCGCCACCGCGGTCGCCGTCCTCATCGCAGCGACTCGGCGAGGGCCTCGACGTCGGCGGCGGCCCGCCGGGCGGCCTCGGCGGGGTCGCTGCCGCCCTGGGCGAGGTCGGCGACGGCGCGGGCGACCGGCAGTTCGCCGATGGCGGCGCCGACCAGGTCGCCCTGGCCCTGCGGGACGCCCCAGCGGTCCATGTCGGCCACGGTGGAGCGCAGCGCGTCCAGGGTCGCGGCCGGGTAGTGGTCGGCCAGCGGCTCGCGGACGTCGACGCCGGCCCGCAGGGCGTTCCAGGCGTCGGTGTACCGCCGCGGGTCCGCGCCGTCCCCGGTGCGCGCCGGCACCTTGCCCTCGGGGGCGACGGCCAGCCAGTCCGGGTAGCCGGCGGACATCATGTACTCGACGAACGCCCGGGCGTCCGCCGAGGAGGCGTCGGCCCCCTGCCCGGTGCCGTGCAGCAGGGCGAACGAGGTCACCTCGCCGAACTGGGCCGGCCCCGCTCCATCCGGGCCGCTCAGCGCGGTCACCACGCCGCTGTTGCGGGCCAGCCAGCCCGGGTCGCCCCGGCACTCGGGGCAGCTGGGCAGGGTGTCGGAGCGCAGCCCGGCCAGCTCGTCCAGGAGCGCGGAGGACCACACCACCATGGCGGCCTGGCCGGAGAAGTAGGCGGCGCGGGTGGAGTCCACGGTCTGCACCCCGGGCACCGACCAGCGCCTGGCCAGGTCGCCGTAGAGCCGGAAGGCGTCCACGCAGGCCGGGGAGTCGAGGGCCACCCGCCCGGCGCCGTCGACCAGCTGGCAGCCGGCGGCCAGCGCCAGCGCCTCGAAGGACTGCGCGGTGAACGCGCTGCCCGGGTCGGTGGCCAGGGCGATGCCCGCGCGGTCGGGGCCGTCCAGGGTGCGGGCGGCCTCCTGCAACGCGGCGTAGCTGGTGGGGGGATCGAGGCCGGCCTCGGCGAACAGGTCCGCGCGGTAGACGATCAGCTGGGTCCAGCCGTCGCTGGGCACGGCGATCAGCTCCCCGCCGGCGGCGCCGTCGGCGGCGCGCGGGTCGGCCGCCACCATCTCCAGCGCCCGGGGGGTGAAGGTGCCGCGCCCCAGGCGGTCCACGACGGCCGTGGCGGCGGCCGTGTCCAGCAGTCCGGCGCCGGCGAGCTGGTGGGTCTGGGCCAGCGGCAGCGCGGCGATCACGTCGGGCAGGTCGCCGGCCGCCGCCCCGGCCATGATCATCCTGCTGAGCTGGTCCTCGTCCACGGCCACCAGGTGGACGGGGATTCCCGTCTCCTCCCGGAACCGCCGTACGATCTCCTCCGTGGCCAGCATCCGCTCGGTCTGACTCTCCAGGCTCCACACGGTCAGTCCGGGACCGTCGGTGGGGGCGGCGCAGCCCGCCGCGACCACCGGCAGCAGCCACAGCAGGGCGGACAGCAACACCCGGGGCGCACGCCGGCGCAGCGGGAGGAGCAGGGGCGCACGCATGGTGACAGGTAAGCACCACCCGGCGAACACGGGTGGAGGATCACCGGGTGTGTCGCCAAACCGACGGCCGGTAATCTTTTTCCCACCGAACCTACCTCGGGCTCGCCCCGGTTCGCTCCGGCAGCCCTCTCGCGGAGACAGCACGCCCTCGCCGGCCGGGCGGCTGGCACGCCGCCCTCGCCGGCCGACGACCGTACCCCCTACCGCCGCGTCCCCGGGTCCGCCCGGCACCCGGCGGGCCCGGACGGAGTGCTCCGTGGAACCACGCGCCGAGATCCTGCCGACGACCCACATCGCCCATCCGCGTACCGCGCCGCCGCCCACCCTGGCGCCCCACCGGGCCCCGCGCCCCCACCCGGTGCCGCTCGTCGAGACGCACGCGGACCTCGGCCACCAGGCCGGCCAGGTACTCGTCGACAACTGGCGCGACACGCACACCGTCCCCTCCGACACCCTGTACCCGCACCAGTGGAGCTGGGACTCCGCCTTCGTCGCCTTCGGGCTGCGCCACATATGCCCGCGCCGCGCCCAGGTCGAGTTGGAGACGCTCTTCGACGCGCAGTGGGCGGACGGTCGGGTGCCGCACATCGTCTTCGACCCGCGCGTCGACGCTGACGCCTACTTCCCCGGTCCGAAGTTCTGGCAATCCTCCGGAGCCCCGGGAGCCCCGACCGTGGAGACCTCGGGCCTGATCCAGCCGCCGGTGCACGCCCCGGCCGCCTGGGCCGTGCACCGCGCCGACCCGGAGGAGTCCACGCGCCGCGGCTTCCTGGAGCGCCTCTACCCGCGGCTCGCCGCCTGGCACCGCTACCTGGCCACCGACCGGGACCTCGGCGGGCGCGGCCTGGCCGCCATCGTGCACCCGTGGGAGTCGGGCATGGACAACAGCCCGGCCTGGGACCTGCCGCTCAGCCGGGTCGAGCCGCTGCCCGGGCACTCCTTCGTCCGCCGCGACCTGCACCACGCCGCGCCCGCGGACCGGCCCACCGACGCCGACTACGGCCGCTACCTGAAGCTGGCCACCCGCTACCGGGACCACGGCTACCGGGACGCCGACACGCCGCACGAGTTCGCCGTGGAAGACCCGTGCACCAACGCGCTGCTGGTCGCCGCCGAGCTGGCGATGGCCCGGATCGCCGAGGAGATCGGCGCGGACCCGACCCCGCACCACGACACGGCCGCGCGGATCGCGGGCGCCCTGGTCCGGCTGCTGTTCGACCCGGCGATGGGCGCCTTCGTGCCCCGTGACGCGCTGACCGGCGAGCGGATCGCCTCGGTGACGGTGGGCGGGGTGATCCCGCTGATCGTGCCCGGGCTGCCGGAGGAGATCACCGAGGCGGTGGTCGACACGCTGTGCGGCCCGTGGTTCCGGCTGACCGACGCGCACATGGTGCCCAGCTACCGACTGACCGCCCCGGACTACAGCCCGCGCCGCTACTGGCGGGGCCCCGCCTGGTACAACACGGCGTGGCTGGTGCGGGAAGGGCTGCTCACCCACGGCTACGACAACCTGGCCCAGGCGCTGCGGGCGTCGATGCTGGAGACGGCCGCCAGCGGCGGCTTCCGCGAGTACGTGGACCCCTGGAACGGACGGGGCCGCGGCTCCGGCCGGTTCAGCTGGACCGCCTCGCTGGTGCTGGACCTGCTGCGCGACCCGTCCGGCAAGCTGGCCGGAGGCTGAGCCGCCGCCCCTCGCCCGGCCGCTCCCCGCGCCGCCCCCCCCCGAACGCCCGAACGCCGCCGCCCCGCCCGTCCCGCGCGATGACGGGGCGGACGGGGCGGGCGGGGCTCGGCGGCGCAAGGCCGGGTGAGCCGGCTCGGTGAGCCCGCTCAGCCGATGGGTTCGGTGGTGAGTCGGCCGTTGACCCGGCGGGGTATGCCGAGGGGGTTGGTGTTGCGGAGGGCTTCGGGGAGCAGGGGGTCGGGGAGGTCCTGGTAGGCGACGGGGCGGAGGAAGCGTCGCAGTGCGGTGACGCCGACGGAGGTGTGGAGGCTGTTGGTGGACGGGTACGGCCCGCCGTGGTGTTGGGCCCAGCTCACCGCGACACCAGTGGGCCAGCCGTTCCAGATCAGTCGGCCGCTGGAGTCGCGCAGCGCGTCCAGGAGTGCGGCGGCGGGCTGGTCGTCGGGGCCTTCGCCGTGGACGGTGGCGGTGAGGTTGCCGTCGAAGAGCCGGGCGGCGCGCAGCAGCTCCGCCTCGTCGCGGTACTCCACGATGAGGGAGAACGGGCCGAAGCACTCGGCGAGCAACTGGCTGCCGCTGGCCTCGAGGTCGGCGACGTCGGTGGCCAGGAAGACCGGGGAGACCTCCAGGCTGTCGGCGCCGCTGTCGGCGGGGGAGCCGGCCACCAGCCGCACCCGCGGGTGGGCGGCCAGCCGCTCCAACTCCCGCCGCCACCCGACCCGGATGCGTTCGTTGAGCAGCGGGGCCGCCGCCACCGCACCGGCCGCCTCCACCACCGTCTTGTCCAGCCCGCTCCCGGCGGGTACGAACAGCAACCCCGGCTTGGTGCAGAACTGGCCGGCGCCGAGCGTGGCGGAGGCGACGTAGGCGCGGGCGATGTCCTCGCCACGGGCGGTCGCGGCGGCCGGGGTGACGAACACCGGGTTGAGGCTGCCCAGCTCACCGTAGAACGGGATCGGGCGCGGCCGGGCGGCGGCCAGATCGGCCAGCGCCCTGCCACCCGCGGTGGAACCGGTGAAACCCACGGCGTGGATCCGCGGATCCTGCACCAGACGGCGGGCGTTGTCATCACCGTGCACCACCCCGACAACCCCCTCAGGGGCCCCGGCCGCGCGCAACGCCTCGGCGACCACCGCCGCATACGGATCCGTGAGGGAGGGTTGTCCGGGGTGGCCCTTGACCACCACCGGGCAGCCGGCGGCCAGCGCGGAGGCGGTGTCACCCCCGGCCACACCGAACGCGAACGGGAAGTTGCTCGCCCCGAAGACCGCCACCGGACCGAGCGGCACGAGCATCCGCCGCAGGTCCGGCCGCGGCGCGGGGCGCGCCTGCGCGTCGGCCAGATCGATGATCGCCTCCAGCCAGGAGCCCTCCTCCAACGCGTCGGCGAACATCTCGAACTGCACCGCCGTGCGGGTCACCTCCCCACGCAACCGCGGCACCGGCAGATGGCTGTCCGCCACCGCCAACGGCACCAACGCGTCGGCGTGCTCCTCCAGGGCCCCGGCCACCGCGCGCAGCAACGCCGCGCGGGTGGTGGGGGTGGTGGCGGCCAGTACCGGGGCCGCCGCCACCGCGGCGTCCAGCACGGCCTCGTACTGTTCTGGCGTGGTGTCGGTCACCGTGTTCTTCCTCGGCTCGACGGATCGTGGACGCGATGGGGCGGCATCTTCGGCTGCCAAGGACTGCCGCGCGATCACGCGCGGCGGCGCCGGACCGTCGAAGGGCCAGCGTCCGGGGTCGCACCGGGAGATCTCGACGGTCGCCTCAGCCTGCCACGGTAGACCCGCCGGGCGCCCCGCTCGGGACGAACCGGGCAGAGCGCCGCCTCCTCGGCCGCATGCGGCCACCGGGCGCACCCCGGCCGACCGCGGCGGCACGCGGGCCGGCGGCGCCACGGTCGGCCGGCGGAGCACTCCGGCGCGGCTCAGCGCCGCCCGCCACCCCTCCTGACGCCCTCCGGGCGCCTCGGGTTCAGCTCCGAGTGCCGGCGCGAGTAGGCGTAGTAGACCACCAGGCCGAGCAGGAACCAGGCGGCGAAGCGCAGCCAGGTCACCGGGTCCAAGAAGGTGATCAGCCAGATCGAGAAGACCACGCCGATCGCCGGCACCACCGGCATGCCCGGCGTGCGGAAGCCGCGCGGCAGGTCCGGCCGCCGGTACCGCAGCACGATCACCGCGACGCACACCACCACGAACGCCAGCAGGATGCCGATGTTGGTGAGCTCGGCGGCCTCCCCGATCGGCAGGAATCCGGCGATCAGCGCGGAGGCCGCCCCGACGATCCAGGTGACCCGGGTGGGGACGTGGCGGACCGGGTGCGTCTTGGCGAACCACTTCGGCAGCAGCCCGTCCCGGCTCATCGCGAACCACACCCGGGTGACGCCCAGCATGAAGGTGAACATCACGGTCAGGATGCCGATGATCGCGCCGGCCGCGATCACACTGGCCAGGCCGTCCAGCCCCACCGCGGCGAACGCCGAGGAGAAGCCGCTGGTCGGCTCGATCTCCGAGTAGTTCTGCATGCCGACCAGCACCAGGCAGGCCAGCAGGTACAGCACCAGCGAGATGCCCAGGGAGTACAGGATCGCCCGGGGCATGTGCCGCTGGGCGTCCTTGGACTCCTCGGCGGCGGTGCTCATCGCGTCGTAGCCGAACACGGCGAAGAAGACCGTCGCCGCGCCGGTGACCGCCCCACCCACGCCGAACGGGAAGAACGGCGTGTAGTTGTCGGTGGTGATGTGGAACGCGCCGACCCCGATCACCAGCAGCACCACCGCGATCTTCAGCCCCACCACGACGGTCTCGAACCGCGCCGCGCTGCGCATCCCCATGTTCAGCAGCGCGGCGATCAGCAGGCACAGCAGCGCGGCGAACAGATCCACCCGGTGCCCCTCGCCGGTGCCCGGGGCGCCCAGCATCCACACCGGCAGCTCGACCCCCAGCTCCCCGACCAGGAACCCGAAGTAACCGGAGATGCCGATCGCCACCACGGCCACGATCGCCGTGTACTCCAGCAGCAGGTCCCAGCCGATGAACCATCCGACGATCTCGCCGAGCACCGCGTACCCGTAGGTGTAGGCCGAGCCCGCCTTCGGGATCAGCCCGGCGAACTCGGCGTAGGAGAAGGCCGCGGCGGCGCTGGCGATCCCGGCGATGACGAACGACACCAGCACCGCCGGCCCGGCCGTCCCGTTGGCGACGGCGCCGGCCAGCGAGAAGATGCCCGCGCCGATGATCCCACCGACCCCGATGGCGGTGAGCTGCCACAGGCCGAGGGAACGGACGAGGCTCTCGCTCGCGGCCTCGGGCTCGGCGATCGTCTCGATCGGCTTGCGCCGCAGCACGCCGCGCCCGCCTCCCCACCCACCTGGTGTAGCCATTGACGACTCCTCTCCGCTCGTGGGCGCCCACGGCGGGCCGGGGCCGCGGTCCCGGTGGGGTCCGCCGGTCCGCCGGCCCGCCACCCGCCCGGTGCCGCGCCGCGGATCGACGGCACGGCACCGGGCGACGTCGAGCGCCCCGTCGATGCTGGACTGCACGAGCCTCGGTCACCGGGCGCGAGTGAGCAAGCACGCCTCGCGTGCGCGCCGGCGAACCGGCGCGGATCCCACCGGGCTGGCCGCAGCCGCCCCCTGGGATTCGCCACCGGAATACCCCTGGCACACCCGGCCCGATTGTTCCTAGTGTGTCGGCCGTGAACGTTCCCGAAGAGCCGACATCGCAGCACACCCCCGACAGCGGCCAGCCGACGGGGCACCGCACCGGCGCCCCCGAACAGCCGTCACCGGCCCTCTCCCCGCCCACCGCCACGGCGGACGCGCCGCCCGGCACCCCCCGCGCCGCACCCCGCCCACTGCGCCGCGCCCGCCTCGCCGTCACCGTGCTGTTCTTCGCCAACGCCGTCGGCTACGCCAACGTCGTGCCCCGCCTGCCGGAGATCCGCGACGCCCTCGGCCTGTCGAACGCCGCGCTGGGCACGGCCATCGCCGCCATGCCGGCCGGCGCCCTGCTGGCCGGGCTCTCCGCCGGCGCCCTCGGCGCCCGGTTCGGCAGTGGCCGACTAGCCACCACCTGCGCCTTCGGTTTCGCGCTGACCGTCCCCCTGGTCGGCTGGGCGAACGGCTGGTGGATGCTGGCCGGCTGCCTGCTGCTGATGGGAGCCCTGGACTCGGTGATGGACGCCGCGCAGAACGCCCACGGACTGCGCGTGCAACGCGGCTACGGCCGCTCCATCCTCAACAGCTTCCACGGCATGTGGTCGCTGGGCGCCGTCAGCGGTGGCTTGCTCGGCACCGCCGCGGCCGGCGCCGGCATCCCGCTGCACTGGCACCTCGCCGGCACCGGCGTCCTGCTCGCCGTGCTCGGCGCCCTCGCCTGGCCGCGGCTGCTGCCCGGCTCCGACGAGGAGATACGTTCCGCCGCCGACGGCCAGTCGGACCACGCCGACGACGGCCGGCCGGCGGCGGCCGTCCGGGGCGGCGTGCGGGCGGCCGTGCCGCTGCTCGCCCTGCTCGGTCTGATGCTGGTGATGGCCTCGGTCATCGAGGACACCCCGGCCTCCTGGGGGTCGGCGCTGCTCCAGGACGAGTACGCCGCCACCGCCGCCGTCGGCGGCCTCGCCTACGTGGCCTTCCAGGGCGCGATGACCATCGGCCGGTTCACCGGCGACCGGATGACCGACCGGCTCGGTCCGGTCGTCGTCGCCCGGTGGGGCGGCCTGCTGGCGGCCGTCCCGGTCGCCCTCGCCCTGCTCACCGACTCCGGCCCGGCCGTCATCGTGGCGTTCGGCCTGGCCGGCCTCGGCGCCGCCACGCTCTTCCCCGCCTGCTTCCACGCCGCCGGCAACATCCCCGGGGTGCGCAGCGGGGACGGCATCGCCGTGGTGTCCTGGCTGGCCCGGGTCGGCTTCCTGGTGGCGCCGCCGCTGATCGGGCTGATCGGCGACAACGCCGGGCTGCGCCCCGGCACCTTCGTGGTGGTCGCCGCCGGCCTGGTGGTGTGCCTGCTGGCCGGGGTGCTCTCGCCGCGCTCCCTCGCCACACCCCGCTCGGCCCGGACCGGTGGGGCGGCCGAACGGTGACGGCCGGCCCGTGACGACCAGCCCGGGCCGCGGCGCCGGGGCGGGCGACCCCCCGTCGCCCGCCCCGGCGCCGGCCCGCCCCCGCCTGCCGGTCCGGGCTCAGCCGCGGCCGAACCAGGCCTCCACCTTGTCCAGCACCACACCGACGCTGTAGTAGTCCAGCCGGAACGCCTCACGGCCCAGCGCGTACACCTCCCCGTCCCGGAAGGCCGGGGTGACCTGGAGCGCCGGGTTCTCCCGGAGCGCCGCGAGCCCTTCCTCCTCGGTGTTGACGATCAGTGCGGTGGAGCCGGAGAGCTGGTCCGCGAAGGTCTCCGCGGCCACGTTGCTGACGGTCCTGTCCGCCTTCAGCTCACCACCGGTCGCCTCCTGGATCTCGAAACCGAGCGCGGAGAGCAGCTCGCCCTGCGGGGAGACCTTGGTGAAGACGTTGGCGGAGCCGTCCTGGGCCACCGAGTACAGGCTGGTGGGCTGCTCGGGCAGGGTGATCGCCTCCTTCACCTCCGCGACCCGGGCGGCGTGCTCGTCGGCGATCTGCCCGGCCCGCTCCTCGCGCCCGAGGTCGGCCCCGAGCTCCTCGGTGAGGTCGAGCCAGGACTTCTCGGCGTAGGAGACCACGATGGTGGGGGCGATCGCCGACAGCTCCTCGTACAGCTCGCTGCCGTCGTCCTGCCCGCAGCAGCCGGCGGCGACGATCAGGTCCGGCTCGGCCGCGGCGATCTTCTCCACGCTGATCTCCACGCCGGGGATCTCCTCGACGCCGCGCTCGGCGGCGACGTCGGCCCACTGCGGGAAGAAGGCGTTGTCGCCCTGGCTGCCCTGCGAGGCCACCACCGGCACGTCGAGGGCCAGCAGGGTGCCGGTGAGCGTCACGCTCGCCGAGACCACGCGCTGCGGGTCGGCCGGGATCTCCGTGCTGCCCTTCTCGTGCTCCACCACGCGGGTGCCGGAGGCGGAGGGGGATTCATCGGAGGAGGCCTCCGTGGCGTCCGCCCCACCGCAGGCGGCGGTCAGCGCCACCGAGCCGGCCACCGCCGCGACGGCGAGGGCACGCCGGAACGAGCGCCGGGGACGGTGGCCGGTCGGCCGTTCCCCCGCCACGCCGAGTCTCTGACGGCGTCGACCCACTGATACGCGCATGGCGTCTCTCCCTTCGGTACACACGGGTGTGGACCACCCGACGAGAGAGCATCTTAGGTTAGGCGAACCTAAGTCACACCATCGGGGGTAAGGCTACCCTTCCCAGGCCGAACACCTCGTCATGCAGGCCCCACCCCGCGTCCGCGATCCGAGCCACCCCCCATCGATTCGCGCCCCATCCCCCGCCTTCGCGCCCCGGTCCGTCGAAGCACGGGTCTTCTCCAACGGCCTGACCACGCGTCCCACGCCCACTCCCGCTGATCGGCAGGAACTCGTCCGCAGTGCAGATCCGCAGGGAGTCGCCCGCAGCGCCGACCCGCAGGAGGTTGCCCGCAGCGCTGACCCGCAGAAACTCGTCCGCAGTGCAGATCCGCAGGAAGTTGTCCACAGGCCCAGAACGGGGGCTGCGCCACGCCGACGCCCCATGGGATCCTTGAATCAGGGGGTCCCCCTGGGGCTCCCTAGCGGCGCGGGCCCGCAACCAAAGCAACTGCAGCACGTCGAGCAACTGCAGCACATCGGGCAACTCCCCAAACTCCGGGCAAGCTCCACGAGCCGCACCACTCCCGCGACTCCAGTGCCTCCGCACCCCCGAGGCCCCCCAAGAACCCAGCAAGCCCCACAAGCCGCCGCGAGCCCCGGCGAACCGGCAGCCCATCAGACCCAGTCCGCCCAGCGGCCCGTAGACCTGGCCAGCCAGGCGCCCCATCGGCCCCAGCCAACCCGGCAGCCATCAGACCCGGGTGCCTCACAGCTCCCGCAGCATGCGGGCCCCCGCCCCCTCCTCCGCGGCCACGTCGCCCGGGTTGTAGACCCCGCACTTGGTCAGCGACAGGCAGCCGCAGCCCACACAGCCCGCCAGGGCCTCCCGCATCCGGCGCAGTCCGTCGATCCGCTCGTCGATCCGCGCCTGCCACGCCGCCACGACCCGGTCCCAGTCCTCGCCCGTCGGCGAACGGTCCGGCGGCAGCGCCGCCAGCTCGTCCCGGACCTCCTCCAGCGACAGCCCGATGCGCTGCGCCGCCTTCACGAACGCCAGCCGCCGCAGCACCGAGCGCCGGTAGCGGCGGGTGCCGCCGGAGGTCCGTTCCGCGCGGATCAGGCCCTGTTCCTCGTAGTAGCGCAGCGCCGAGCGGGCCACGCCGCTGCGGTGCGCCACCTCCCCGATCGACAGCAGGTCGCCCAGGTGGGAAGCCCGCGCGGTCTGCGCGGGGATGGGAGGCTGCGGCACGGTGGGTCCCTCGGCTCGGCGGGCCGCCGTCCGGGCGCCGGACGGCGGGCGACTTCAAGTCGACTGGAACACTGCCCGCTCGCCCCGACGCTGGCAACACCCGTCCCGGGATCCGATCAGGCGCCGTCCACCCCCGGCGTCCGCTCCCCCGCCTCGACGCCGGACGACGGCCCGCCGCCCGGCCGGCTCAACCCCATGGGCGGTGGCTCAGCCGGCGCCGCGCAGGGCGACGACGAGCGCGTCCACCCGCCGACGGTCGGGGTGCTCCGGCAACACCGACCGCACGCCCTCCAGACGTTCCCGCTCCCGCTCGAACAGTTCCAGATAGCCCTCCGGATCCTCGGCGGCCAGCCGCCCGGCCGCGAAGATCTCCTCGCGCGCGTCCCCGACGTCGATCAGGACCTCCCCGGTGGCCAGCAGGTGCCGGCCCTGCCGGAGCAGCCGCAGGCAGTGCCGCCCGTGCTTCTCGATCCGGCGCCGCCGCACACCGGCCGCCCCGCCGCCCGCCAACTCGCCGCCCGCGGCCTCGCCACCCGCCTCGTCCGGCTCCGCCCCGTCGGCCGGTGCCCCCGCCCGACCGGCGCCGCCGGCCGCCCGGTGCCGGGCCACCAGCTTGGTGGCCTGCTGGTGGGCGTACCCGAGGTAGGCGCGCCGGACCGCCGCGCTGCTGGGGAAGGCGTCCCGTACCGCCAGCAGCGCGGCACCGGCCGGGGTGCACACCCGGTACTCCGGCAGCCAGAGCAGTTCCAGCACCGTCGGGTTGGAGCGCAGCGCCAGCGTGGCGTACTTGCCCAGCTCGTGCAGGGTGCGGTCGGGCCCGGTGGTCACCCGCGAGGCGGAGGTCACGGCCGGCCCGTCCAGCCCCAGCACCCGGTGGGTGGGGGCCTGGTAGACGCCGAGCAGGTCGACGTCGCTGCCCCCGGTCGCCAGCCCGTAGGCGACGGAGCCCACCACGCCCTCCAGGATCACCGTGCCGTCGACCGTCTCCACGCGCCCGTCCCCGTCGCCCGCCGCCCCACCGTCCGCGGTCCGCGCCCGCGCGCCGTCGTCGCCCGCCGTCCCGGTCATCCGCCCCGTCTCCCCCTCCCGGCGGGCCGATCCCGGTGCCGGCCCGTGTCCCGTCGTGCCGCCCACCCTGGCCGGACACGCCCGCGACGTGCAATGCGATTATCGTGACGCCCCATGGACTCTGAGACCCTCTCGCCCTCCGACGCCTCCGGCCACCAGCGGGTGCCCGCGCAGCCGGCGGACGAGGCCGCGCCGAACCCCGCCCTGCCGCGCATCGAACGGGCCCGCCCGGAGGACGCCGACGCCCTGGTGGCCCTGCGCGACGCCGCCGCGCGCTGGCAGGCCTCCCGCGGCTACCAGGCGTGGCGCCCCGGAGGGCTGGACGCCGCGCACTTCCTGGCCCGCATCGCCGCCGGCGAGGTGTACCTGGCGCGGCACGGCGGAGGGCTGGCCGGCGCCTACGAGCTGTGGTGGGAGGACGTCGCCACCTGGGGACGTCCCGAGGAGCCGTCGGGCTACGTGCACCGCCTCATGGTCAATCGCGAGCTGGCCCCGCCGGGGTACGGTGCCGTGCTGCTGCGCGACGCCGAACGCCGGATCACCGCGCCTCCGCCGGAGGGCGCGGGGTTGCGCGTCGCCCGCCTGGACTGCGTGAGCGGCAACGACCGGCTGTGCCGGTACTACGTGGAGCAGGGCTACACCGTGGTCGGCGAGCAGCCCTTCGAGGACGGCAGCAAGTACCCGGTGACCCTCCTGGAGAAGCGTTTCGGCTGACCCGTGGCGGGCACCCGTGGGGCATGCCGGTCAGGCTGCCGCCGGCCGCCACGGTGCGCCGGACGCCCGCCGGTGGCCGCGCCGCGCGCCCGGTGCCGGCCCCGTCGGCGCCGGGGTTCGTCGGCGCCGGGCCGGCACGAGGAGCGAGGAGCCACCTCACGTGTCGGAGGCCGGCGGGGCGCGCCGTGTCCGCCGGCCCACCGGAGGCAGTCATGAGCAGTACCTTCCCGGTCATCGCCGCCCTCGACGGCTCGCCCGACGGGCTGCGCGCCGCCACCTGGGCGGCACGGGCGGCGCGACGCCGCGACGCGGCCCTGCGCCTGGTGCACGTCTGGCCCTACCGGTCCGAGCGGGCGGCCCGGGAGACGGGGCGGATCGAGCCGCTGCCCGAGGAGAACCCGGTGCTGGCCGAGGGCATGGAGGTGGTCTGCCGGATCGCGCCCGACGTGCCGGTGTCCACGACGACCCTGCGCGGAATGCCCCGCGAGGTCCTGCCGGAGCTCGGGCGCGAGGCCGATCTGCTGGTCGTCGGGTCGCGGGGACTCGGCGGCTTCCGCAGCCTGCTGCTCGGCTCGGTCGGACTGGCGGTGGCCTCCCGCGCGGCCTGTCCGGTGATCGTGGTCCGCCGGCCGCCGCAGTCCCGGCCGCGCGGCTGGCCGAGGCTCGCCGTGCACGGCGAGCGGGCGGAGGAGGCGGGCGGGGCGCGAGCCGCCGGCGAGGGGGCCGCCGAGACCGACCGCGACCGCGAGCTGGGGCTGACGGAGCGGGACCCGTCGGCCGGGCCGCCGGTCATCGTGGTCGGTGTCGACCCCGACGCCGACTCCCGCCGGGCGCTCAGCTTCGCGGTGGAGGCGGCCGAGGGCTGGGGCGCCCGGGTCCACGCGCTGACCACCTGGTCCTGGCCGGTCCCCCCGGTCCCCGCGTTCGACCCCTACCTCTCCCCCGGCTTCGACGCCGACGAGATCAACCGCGACGAGCGGCAGAACCTGGAGCGCGCGCTGGCCCCGGTGGCGGACGCGCACCCCGGGGTGGAGGTCACCGCGGAGGTCATGCCGGGCGACGCGGCGGCCCAGCTGGTCGCCGCCTCGGCCGAGGCGGACCTGCTGGTGCTCGGCCGCCGGGAGCCGCGCGGCCTGCTGCACCCCCGGCTGGGGCCGGTGGGTCACGCCACGCTGCTGCACTCCGAGTGCCCGGTGGCCGTCGTACCGCTGTGAGACGCCCCCGGCGCCCCCGCGGTGCCGTCCGGTGACGCCGACGACGAACCGCCGGTGTCCTCGGGGCGATCGCCCCGAGGACACCGGCGGCCGTCACGTGGCGCGGACGCTCGGGCGGTCACTCCGGCCGGTAGGTCCGCACCAGGTAGTCGTAGAGCGTGAACTCGGTGATGTCGACCAGCGTGCCGTCGTCCAGCAGCGTGCACAGGTCACCGGAGCCCTCGCAGACCTCCTCGGCGGCGAAACGGCCGCCCTCGGTGACCGCCCCGTCCGCGGCGGAGATCCAGACCAGCCGGGGGTCGGTCTCCCAGTCGCCGCTGACCGCGATCACCCCGTCGCCGTCCGCCCGGAGCGGGGTGGTGTTGCTCGGGATGTCGCTCTCGCCGCGCAGGCACCACTTCTCCGACCCGTCGACAAGGCTGTAGCCGGCGAGCACCGTGTCGTCGCCCCCGATGACCTCCGCCACCAGGGTGTCGCCGGTGACGGAGTACCCCTGCTGCACCACGCCCGGGTAGATGGCCAGTTCGCCACAGGGCTGGTTGTACTTGATCACCGCGCGGGCCTCGCCCCGCTCGTCCACGGAGAGCGCGTAGTAGCCGCCGTCCTCGCCGGAGACCGCGATGACCAGGGGATCCGCGGAGAGCAGGGACATCGAGCCCGCGTCGCCGCCCGGAAGGTCGAGCTCCCACAGGCGCTCGCCCCCGTCCAGCGAGAACGCCAGCAGCGACTCCTCCTCGCAGGTCTGTGAGGTCAGCAGCAGCCCGGCGCCCGCGCCGACATAGCCCTCGGCCATGCACTCGGAGGAGCCGGCCACCTCCGTCAGCACCTCACCGGAGGCGGGGTCGATCACGAAGGCCCCCGAGTAGGTGCCGACCACCAGCGTGTCGTCCACCACGGTCAGGGCGGTGACGGTCTCCTCGTCGGGCAGCTCCACCTCGCTCAGCCGCTCCCCGGTCCCGGCGTCGACCAGCCACACCTCCTCGCACGAGGAGTACTCGCCGGCCTCGTAGGCGAGCGCGGCCAGCGAACCGGACTGCGAGGTGGTGGCGGCGCAGATCCCCTCGACCCCGTCCGGGGCCTCCACCTGCCACTGCCGGCTGCCGTCCGACCGGCTGAAGCCGGTGGCCGTGCTGCCGCTGATCCGGGCCAGCGTCGAATCGGTGACCCAGTAGCCGAGCGCCATGTCGGCGGTGGCGTCCTCACGGCTGCCGTTCTCCTCGGTGGCGGCCGCGTCCCATCCGTGGGCGTAGTCGGTGGCGAAGTGCTCAAACTCCCCGGAGTAGGACGAGCCGCCGGGAGGGGTGGGGTCGCCGGCGTCGTCGCCGAGCAGTTGGACGCCGATGACGGCGACCACCGCCAGCACCACGACGCCGCCGATCACCGCCAGCAGCAGCGGCATGCGCCCCCGGTTGGGAGCGGCCGGCGCGGGCGGGTAGGGCATCCCGGTCTGCGGGTACCCGGGGGCGGAGAAGCCGGCGCCCGGATACCCCGCGCCGCCGTATCCCGAGCCCGGATAACCGGGGGCGGGGTACCCCCCGCCGGGGGCGTGTCCGGGGGCACCGAACCCGGCCCCGGGGTATCCGGGGGCGGCGTAACCACCGCCTTGGCTGCCGAACCCCGCGCCCGCCGGTCCCGGCCCCTGCGGACCCAGCCCCTGCGATGCCGGTCCCGGTTGCGCCGACGCCGGCGCTGCCGGTCGCGGCGGCGGCACGGGCCCCGAGGACTTGCCGAGGCCCACCGGCTCGGTCGGCGGCTGCCCCGCCGCCGGGGCGGCACCGGGCGCGGTCGGCGGAGCGAAGGCGGGGGGAGGCGGCACCTGGGGCGGACCGGGCACGCTCCGCTCCTCGTCCGTTCCATCCCGATGGGACTCGGCCATGCTCCACCTCTCCCCGCGATCGCGGCGGCGAGCCGCGACATGACAACGATCCCGCCAGCATGTCATCCCATGCCGGCGGGTCCGTCACCCCCTCCCGGGAGTCACTCAGGCACCACGCGTTTCTTCCCTCCCCATGACATGATCCTGCCGGCCCGACGGACCACGGCGGCGTCAGCATGTCGTGGACGGCGGTGAACTGACCTTCCGCCGTGTCGGCGGTGATCCCGGTTCACCCAGGCCCGCGCGCCTTGCGGCGGGCCCCGTCCCACGGACGCAGAACGGACGGATGGACAGAACAGAAGCGGCGACCGCCCAGGCCCCGATGGCCGGGAGCGGCTTCAGGTCCTCAACGTAGCGGCGACGACACCGGCCCCGCACCGTACGACACCAGGCGCCCATCTAATGGCGTAACCGGCCCGGACGTGCGTCATACCAGCCCATCTGCGGACAGAAAAGATCGAATGCTCTCAGCCGATCATCCCGCGTAGCCATCCGAACAACGAAAGGCAGGAACGACCACTCTCGGTCATCCGCTTCCCGCGGCCGGAGAGCACTAATGTGGCCTGAGGGGCAGGATGGCCCCGCGGAATTCAAGGAAGGCGACAGCCATGGGGACGTATCTCATCACAGGGGCGACCGGCGGCATCGGCCGCGCCATCGCCTTGCGCCTGAGCGGACTCGGCCATCGGCTCCTGCTCGTGGGACGTGCCTCCAAGCGCCTCAGCAACCTCGTTCACGCGCTCCCCGAGGGCAGCCGCGCCCTGGCCGCCGACCTGACCCAGCCCGAGCTGCTGGAGGGAGCACTCGTCCCGGACCTGCCCGACCGGCTGGACGGCATCGTGCACAGCGCCGGCATCGTGGAGCTCGGCGCGGTGGCCGAGACCAGCACCACCACCTGGCAGCAGGCCCTGACCGTCAATCTCACCTCACCGGCCGAGATCACCCGGCTCACCCTGCCCGCGCTCCGCGCCAACCGGGGGCACGTCATCTTCATCAACTCCGGCGCCGGGCAGCGCGCCAACGCTCGCTGGGGCGCCTACGCCGCCAGCAAGTTCGGGCTCCGGGCGCTCGCCGACGCGCTGCGGGCGGAGGAACACGAGCACGGCATCCGGGTCACCAGCATCTATCCCGGCCGGACGGCCTCGGAGATGCAGCGGAAGGTGCACCAGCAGGAGGGGCGCCCCTACGACCCCGAGCGCTGGATCGACCCGGAAAGCGTCGCCACCGCCGTCCTGACCGCCCTCTCCCTGCCGCGGGACGCCGAGGTCACCGACCTGACCGTTCGCCCGGGCGTCTCCCGCTGAACAACGCAAAAGGGGTGTGGCCCCGACCGATTGAACTCGGTCGGGGCCACACCCCTTCACAAATATTCCGGCGGCGTCCTACTCTCCCACACACTCCCGCATGCAGTACCATCGGCGCTGTAAGGCTTAGCTTCCGGGTTCGGAATGTAACCGGGCGTTTCCCTCACGCTATGACCACCGGAAACCTTGGGAACACAAGGCAACCAGCAAATTATTCACTTAACACTGGTCCTGGTCATTGTTCCAGAACCACACAGTGGACGCGTAGCATCTATGGACAAGCCCTCGGCCTATTAGTACCGGTCAGCTCCACACCTCACAGTGCTTCCACACCCGGCCTATCAACCCGGTCGTCTACCGGGAGCCTTAACCCATCACGTGGGTGGGAGTCCTCATCTCGAAGCAAGCTTCCCGCTTAGATGCTTTCAGCGGTTATCCCTCCCGAACGTAGCCAACCAGCCATGCCCTTGGCAGAACAACTGGCACACCAGAGGTTCGTCCGTCCCGGTCCTCTCGTACTAGGGACAGCCCTTCTCAAGACTCCTACGCGCACAGCGGATAGGGACCGAACTGTCTCACGACGTTCTAAACCCAGCTCGCGTACCGCTTTAATGGGCGAACAGCCCAACCCTTGGGACCAACTCCAGCCCCAGGATGCGACGAGCCGACATCGAGGTGCCAAACCATCCCGTCGATATGGACTCTTGGGGAAGATCAGCCTGTTATCCCCGGGGTACCTTTTATCCGTTGAGCGACGGCGCTTCCACAAGCCACCGCCGGATCACTAGTCCCTGCTTTCGCACCTGCTCGACCCGTCAGTCTCACAGTCAAGCTCCCTTGTGCACTTACACTCAACACCTGATTGCCAACCAGGCTGAGGGAACCTTTGGGCGCCTCCGTTACCCTTTAGGAGGCAACCGCCCCAGTTAAACTACCCACCAGACACTGTCCCTGATCCGGATCACGGACCCAGGTTAGACATCCAGCACGACCAGAGTGGTATTTCAACAACGCCTCCACCACGCCTAGCGACGCGACTTCACCGGCTCCCACCTATCCTACACAAGCCGAACCGAACACCAATATCAAGCTATAGTAAAGGTCCCGGGGTCTTTCCGTCCTGCTGCGCGAAACGAGCATCTTTACTCGTAATGCAATTTCACCGGGCCCATGGTTGAGACAGTCGAGAAGTCGTTACGCCATTCGTGCAGGTCGGAACTTACCCGACAAGGAATTTCGCTACCTTAGGATGGTTATAGTTACCACCGCCGTTTACTGGCGCTTAAGTTCTCAGCTTCGCCAACCCCGAAGAGTCGACTAACCGGTCCCCTTAACGTTCCAGCACCGGGCAGGCGTCAGTCCGTATACATCGCCTTACGGCTTCGCACGGACCTGTGTTTTTAGTAAACAGTCGCTTCTCGCTGGTCTCTGCGGCCACCACCAGCTCCAGGAGCAAGTCCCTTCACCAGCAGCGGCCCCCCTTCTCCCGAAGTTACGGGGGCATTTTGCCGAGTTCCTTAACCATGGTTCACCCGAACGCCTCGGTATTCTCTACCTGACCACCTGAGTCGGTTTAGGGTACGGGCCGCTCCAACACTCGCTAGAGGCTTTTCTCGACAGCATAGGATCATCCACTTCGCCACAAAGGCTCGGCATCAGGTCTCAAGCACATGCCAGGCGGATTTGCCTACCCGGCGCCCTACACCCTTACCCCGGGACAACCACCGCCCGGGCTGGACTACCTTCCTGCGTCACCCCATCACTCACCTACTACCCCCTCGGTTCACCGGCTCCACTCCCACAGTCCCGAAGGACCACGAAAGCTTCACGGGCTTAGCATCAGAAGATTCAGCGTTGGGCGCGTTGAAACGGGTACGGGAATATCAACCCGTTGTCCATCGACTACGCCTGTCGGCCTCGCCTTAGGTCCCGACTTACCCTGGGCGGATCAACCTGCCCCAGGAACCCTTAGTCAATCGGCGCAGGAGTTTCTCACTCCTGAATCGCTACTCATGCCTGCATTCTCACTCGCGTACCATCCACGACTGGCTCACGCCGCCGCTTCACCCGATACACGACGCTCCCCTACCCATCCACCACAAGGGCGAATGACACGGCTTCGGCGGTGTGCTTGAGCCCCGCTACATTGTCGGCGCGGAATCACTTGACCAGTGAGCTATTACGCACTCTTTCAAGGGTGGCTGCTTCTAAGCCAACCTCCTGGTTGTCTCTGCGACTCCACATCCTTTACCACTTAGCACACGCTTAGGGGCCTTAGCCGATGCTCTGGGCTGTTTCCCTCTCGACCACGGAGCTTATCCCCCGCAGTCTCACTGCCACGCTCTCACTTACCGGCATTCGGAGTTTGGCTAAGGTCAGTAACCCGGTAAGGCCCATCGCCTATCCAGTGCTCTACCTCCGGCAAGA